>JAYEHK010000121.1:0-81652 GCA_034659475.1 Bacillota bacterium
AATACACTTACGGAAAAATAAAGTGCCGTATTCAACGACACATTCTTTTAGGTGCAAACCTGGGTTATGGAATTTTAATTTGATGTGTTTTTGTTATTACTGGTAATCTGAAATTGTCGCCTTACAGTGTTTGAAGAATTGGCATAAACGGAATGAGTAGTCGTTTCTACAATGATATTTCAATAATGGAATACTTGTTTTCTTATGGTTAAACCTTACAATAAATGGTAATATACTAATTAAATGTAAAAAGCACTGCTAATATTAAAATAACAAAAATACAATGTTTGAAACATGATGTTCTAGCCAAGATACTAAGCAATTCTGAATATAAAGGGAGCAGTTATGATTTATAAAAGATAGTTGTATAAATCATGCTTTATTGGAGGTATTCTCTTGGCAATCTCGAATTTTGAAGACGATTCAATCTGGCAATTAGCAATCCAAACTTACTATCCTAATCTTGTTAACTACTTGTATTTCACAACTAGAGACCGTTTCTTAGCTGAAGATATTGCCCAGGAAGCATTTGCAGCATCTATCGATAAATTCGATCAACTCAAGAATCCAGATAAGTTTCTTCCCTGGATTACATCTATAGCTCTGAATATTGCCAAAACACTAGTGAAACGGGGGAAGCGGGTTACCCCGGTAGAAGATATTGATTCATGTATTAAGTTTTTTCCAGGCGACGATTTTCCCATTGAAATGGTTGACCGTAAGGAAATGCAGATAGTTGTTCAAAATGCTATTGCCAAACTTTCGCCCCAGGAACAAAATGTGGTTATTATGCGCTATTATTTAGACATGAAAGATAAGGATATTGCCCAGGCTCTGGGGGTAACTGTTGGAACCGTAAAGAAGGTACTTTTTCGCGCGAAAGCCAAACTCTACAAGGATCTTCAACACTTGGCTGGAAAAGAAGGTGAACAAAATGACAAATGATGATATGGATAAATTCCTAAGTAGTTCTTTAAAAGCCGCTGAGATAAAAATTGATACACCAATAGCTGACATTGAATAAAAGATTGCTGAAAAAATAAATAAAAATCGCCAGATGAAAAGGAATAAAAGAAGACAAATTGTACAGGTTGCTGTCATAGTTATTGCTATCTTCGGTACATCTGCTTTATTAATATTTCCAAAACCAGTTAATGCTTTTAAAGAGCAGCTGATGCAAAAGTTTACTAATTTGGGCGGAAACATAAGTGTTGTACTGAGCAATAATTCGAATCATCAGTCACATCCCAGGGGAATAATGGAAAAGGAAGTTACTGCTTTCCAAACAGACATACCCTTTAAAATATTAATCCCAAAGCATATTCCGGAAGGATTCGAGTTTAAGAGTATAACTAAAAGCTCTAATAATGAAAATGCACTGGTCATTTTGTCATTTATTTCAACTGATGCAGAATTTCTTTTTACCCAAAGCAAGGTCAGCGATAATTTCAGCTATTCAATAAATATTAACGAAAATCAGGGCCAATCCGAACAGGTCCAGATTGGCAGACATGTAGGCAATATGATTACCTTTAAAGATGGTTCGTGCAGTTTGACATGGCTGACAGATGATAATGTTTTGTGTGAGATATCCGGTAACGTGACTTCAGAGCAGACGAGAGAGATAGCGGATTCTATATAGCCGGTATAAATATACAGACGATAGGACCAGGAGAAAACAAGTTGCTCCTGGTCCTATTTTTACCATAAATATTTATTGTACTAAGATTGAATCAGAAACAGATGATTGTGTTTCAGCTCCACCAGCATTACGAACGGTATGGACACATCTAGTACGATAGTAATCTCCTGTATTAACGGATATGTAAGCAGATCCATTAACCATTGAGGAATTAGTATTGCTATAAGTACGGCTAGCAACATCAACCCATTTACTCCCACTCCAATGCTGCAAATAGACCTTCGCGCTCAGATAATCAACAGACGTATAGGCATTTGTGCTTGCCATAATTGTAACTGTGCCGTTATGATTGTCAACAATTCCACAGGTCCATTTTTTAATTAATGATTCACCTGTAGTTGATGTATCCGGCTGTACGGTTACTACAATGCTTTCAGATTGGCATGATACCGTACCGATTGTAGGAGGTGAAATGGCAGGAGCCTCCGCTGCAGATGCAATCCCAGTAAAACAAACCATAAATATTAAGGAACATAGGGCTACCAGATTACGTGATCTTTTTTTCATAAATATACCACCTTTCAATATTTCTTTACTTAAGACTATTTAAGGGCAGAAAAGTTTAACAGAAATTTTCCGGAAATTGTGTCAACCTTTTTCGTTACTAAATAGTCTTATTTATATTACCAGTAAAAGGTATTCACTATGAAAGGAGGTATAGTTTTGGGCGAATCTTCACAAAGACCTATCCGTGAACCACCTAAGTATCTGATCATGGGGATTGAATGAGTCAGTATCAGGTACCGAGTATAATCAACCAAAGGGGTCGAGCAACGATACTGGCTACATCCAAATATTCTTTAAGAAAATCAGTTGATTAAGGGAGGTATTTTATTGTGAAAAAGTCACTTTTTGGTCTGGTTATGATGGTATTATGCGTATTTATATTGGGTGGAAGCCCAAGCACAGCATATGCAGCTGAAGAAGTCCAAACTCCGATGCTTGTAAAGTCAACAGATAATGCAGAAATTATGCAACTTAATTCAAAGCTAGAAAACATAAAAGTAATCTCTTCGGAAGATATTAAGGAAATAGCAAAATATTCAAATGCTACTTTTAAAAAGCTTGACGGGGATATGGCAGAAATTACATTTGTAAGCAAAGCACCGACGAAAATTAATTATTTCAATGATGGTTCCAAAGAGGAACTTTATACTAAACATATGTATGTTGGTGATCTTCTTCCTGTTCCTGGTTACACAGGAAGAGACTATTTTGATTTTTATGCGAGAGTTCATATTTCAGCAGCTTATTCTGCAATTAATGTTGGAACTGCTCTAAAAGAATTTATTAAATTAGATACTGGTAAAGGTACATTACTTGAATATTTTGACCATGCTTGTAAGAATTTAAAAATTACGCCGGCTACATCAGGCAATTGGGAAGATCCTGATGGGTCACGCGGATCTCAAGGGACTGTAAGGAATCCTAGAACAATACCTGTTCCAGTTATAGGCCAGGAGTATTCTCAAAGCGGCCTCAGTACACATTACTTCGATAGAGAATCATCATTTATAACTGTACATGTTAACATTGACACGAGACATGGAACTGAATGGACTACAAGTTATTTCGAGCTTCCTCTTGGCATACATTAAACTTACTTTTGAATCACAGATTGTTAAGGTCCTTACTTCTGGATATTCATTTATTCAGCAGCAAAGACCATACGGTGAGAATGAGGTTTATATGAAAAATTATGTTTATAAACTAAGCTTATATTCTGTTGTATTGGTAATAGTAGTAATACTGTATTCTATACTGCTTAACTCTTGCAAACCATTTCTGTCGGAACTGATTTACACAGATTTCCTTGCGTTTTTGTATTGGTCGGCATTGCACAATCTCATTCCTAGTTTGTTGCCTTCAATTTTTGCAATAGGTTATGCTTTGGTTGTTTTTTTAGTTCTAAAATATGATTCTAGGCAACTAATCATTACGGTAATTAACGCTATGATATTAATTGTAGTATCGCTAATTATGGGTGGGGTTGTTCTTTGGTATACATCTTGGTTTAATAGTATGATATTAACTACATTTACAAAGACCATGACCATAATTGGCTTATTAATTATTATACTTTCCTTTACGTTTAAAATGTTTAAAAATAAATCAGGAAACAATAAAGATGTTCCGAAAACAAAATAAGTTCTTTCTTTTCTTTTGGAGGCCCCAAATAGCTATTTAGCCCTCTAACCGACTTGGACAAAATGTCTTAATGTGGTGCCTGTTAATAACATAAAAGGTATGCTAGGCTAACGCCAGCGCTGCTGTCTACAGTATTGTTGAGACTGCAAAAGCAAACAAGCTTAACATATATACATATTTGAATTATCTTCTCCTGTACATGCCGGGGATGGATTACAGGAAGTACCCGGAGACCATGGATGATCTGATGCCCTGGTCAAATTAGGTACAGACTGAATGCGGTAAAAAATGAAATTACTTCACCGGACAGATTCATTATAGTCTGTCCGTTTTTATTTTTATAGGCACCTTGTTATTAAGCGCTTACTAACTAAAAAAAGAACCTTGATTAATTTCAGGGTTCTTTTTTTAATGCACTTTTTTATTGAGGAGGGTAAATAATGGCTGAAGACTTAATTCGTCACAGAAGGCGCCGGGGGTATACGTTAATAGACAATCAACCACTTACCGATCCAAACCTAAAGTATGAAGTTATTGGGCTATTGGTATATGTACTATCTAAGCCTGATAACTGGATTATTTATAAAAAGGAACTTATAGCCAGTCACCAGAACGGACGCGAGGCGGTAGCTGGCATACTTAAACGCTTGGAAGCTGGTGGCTATCTTCAGGTTATTCCACATCGGGGCGATCATGGTCGCTTTTCTTATAACGAGTATGTGTTCACCGATATAGCCTGGGAATTTAATGATGAGGTTGCGGAATTACCTTCGAATGAAGGAACAGACGGGCAAAACAACTGTGAACGGGAAGCCGTAAACGGTGCACCGTGTACGGGAAACCGTTAACGGGAACCCGACACCTAATAATACTATATATAACAATTTAGAAGAAGAAGGAGTGGAAGAACAAGAAGAAAATGCTTGCCATAATCAGGAGGAGATAATCCCTGATTTTGAGCAGGTCCTTAATGACTTTCAGAAATACACTGCCATTGAGTTAAACGGGCTGGCGCGTAAAAAAACCTACTTAAAATGGCGGGAAGAATGGGGGTTCACATGACATGATTATTAAAGCTGCAGATCTGATTGGTTCAGCTACATGACTTATTTGTCCTAGCAGCCAGTTATCTTTCCGGTGTAAACACAATTATTCTGGGGTTTCACCCACAGACTCACTTTCCTCTGTTGCCTTTCTTGACACCCCGTTTGTTAAAGAGATAAGAATGTGACATGATAGCTGTCCGTTTATCACCTTCTGCTTTATCTTTGCAATAGAAAATATATACACTCCGTTCATGGTATCACCACTTCTAGCTGTTTTGCATAATATAAGTTAGAATATAAGGAAGTGGTGATTTAGTGGCGATTTCCATGAAATTTGCAAATGGCGAAAATGAACTTAGACCTGCATGTCAGCCTATTCCAGATTTAATTCCATCATCCTTTGCTCGTTCAGATTCCTTTCGAGAACTTGAACAACTGATTGGACTGGGACAGGTGAAACGTTCTATTGCAGAAATTACCGCCTTTTCGTTGATACAAAACAGACGCAATCAACAACAACTAAAGGCTCAGCCTACAGTGCTGCACATGGTCTTCAAAGGCAATCCAGGGACGGGGAAAACGACTGTTGCCAGAATCCTTGGAAACATATTCAGGGACATCAATGTGTTAAGTAAAGGCCATCTTATAGAAGCTGAAAGAGCAGATCTGGTTGGAGAATACATCGGGCATACAGCACAGAAGACCAAGGAATTGTTACGGCGATCAATGGGGGGTATTCTTTTTGTTGATGAAGCCTATACGCTGGCACAGGGTGGGGAAAAGGACTTCGGGAAAGAATCGATTGCGACCCTCGTTAAAGCAATGGAAGATCACCGGGATAATTTAGTGGTTATTCTGGCCGGTTACTGTTACGAAATGGATTACTTCATGAAATCGAATCCAGGATTACGATCACGATTTCCTATTCAAATTGATTTTCCTGATTATGAAAGCGAGGACCTTTTTAGAATTTCAGTACAAATGTATGAGGATAGAGATTATGAATTGACCAATAGAAGCCGTTGGAAACTGCGTTGTATGCTGGATGACTTTGTCAAGACCAGACATCCTCACAGTGGCAATGCAAGATATGTTCGGAATCTGGTTGAAAAATCAATACGTCTGCAGGCGTTGCGCATCGTTGATAAAGATTTCCCTGATCGCAGGGACCTCATGACAATTGAAGTGCAAGATCTTCCGACAACATCTGATAAATTTAATATTTGAAAGGTATGAAGTAAACATTGAACAGTTTTACACTAATTAAAGAAGGAGAAATAGCACTTAAGAGTGTTTTTGAATCTTTTGAGGAAATAGCCTTTAAGAATCAGGAAAAGGTATTAGATGCTTTCAGGTCAAATCGTATTCGAGACGTGCATTTCAACACCTCATCCGGTTATGGATATGGGGATATTGGCAGAGATGACCTTGAGCAGGTTTTTGCAGATATTTTCTATGCAGAAAACGCGATGGTTCGGGGACAAATTGTTTCGGGAACACACGCAATATCAGCCTGCCTTTTCGGTTTATTAAGAACGGGGGATCATCTAATTTCTCTTACGGGAAAACCCTATGATACGCTCGGTCATATCATAGGAAATGAAAATCCTGCCAGGGGCACACTGGTTGAACGGGGGATAAACTACACTGAAATTGATCTCACTCCCGTTGGTCACGTCGATCTGGCAGCCATTGAAAAAGCCATTCACAGGAACACCAAAATGGTTCTTATTCAAAGGTCTCGTGGCTACAACCATCGTCCTGCACTAACGATACAAGATATTTCAGATATTATTCGCGTAGTTCGCAAAGGAAATCCCAAAACCATCATTTTCATAGATAATTGTTACGGTGAGTTTACCGACCTAAAGGAACCTGTGGAAATTGGAGCTGATTTAGTCGCAGGATCTCTGATCAAGAATGCTGGGGGAGGACTGGCACTTTCCGGTGGATACATAGCAGGGAAACACGATTTGGTTGAAGAAGTGGCATGTCACGTTACTGCACCGGGTTTAGGCAAAGAATTAGGCGCCAGTCTCATGAACAACCGCCTTCTTTATCAAGGGTTATTTCTTGCCCCTCATGTGGTTTTACAGGCATTAAAAAGTGCTGCATTACTTAGCTACGTCTTTGAACAACTTGAATATGAGGTGTATCCTCATTGGAATGCATCTCGCGGAGATATTGTACAGGCTGTGCAGCTAAACAGTCCTGAAAAAGTAATTGAGTTCACCCAGATTGTTCAACGGTACTCTCCTATAGATAGTGATGTAAATCTTGAATTTGCAGAGCTCCCCGGTTATGATGATCAGGTCATTATGGCAGCTGGAACATTTGTACAGGGATCTTCTATTGAGTTATCCTGTGATGCTCCTTTAAGAAGCCCGTATACTGCCTATTTTCAGGGGGGGTTGACCTATGAGCATACGCGTTATGTAATTGCCAAATTGGCTGACTCTTTTATGAACAAATAGAATAGAAATAGAAGAAAGAAGGTTCTGCAATGCAAACAGGCGTTCTTGTTCTTACATTAATAATTATTATTCTTGGGATTGCCGGAACGGTTATACCATTCTTACCGGGTGTGCCGCTAGTTTTTCTGGGTATCGCAGGCTACGGTTGGTATGAAGGATTTGTGCATGTCGGTCCACGGTATATTATTATTATGGGTGCTTTAACTCTTCTTTCAGTGTTTGTTGATTACCTGGCAACATATCTGGGCGCTAAATGGTTTGGATCAAGCAAAAAAGGAATATGGGGAGCAGTCTTAGGTTTGTTTTTAGGGTTGTTTCTATTTCCTCCGTTTGGTCTCTTCATTGGTCCGTGGGTTGGAGCATTTTTAGGTGAACTATGGGAAGGTAAAAATGTTAATGAAGCAATAAAAACGGGAACAGGAACGATTATCGGTATCTTTGGAGGTATGACGTTTAAGATTTTACTGGGAATAATCATGTTATTTTCATTCCTCATAATAATATTTTAATTGATCACAAACAATAAATGTGATAGTATTGCCTAATTAATAGTAGGCATAAAACAGGAGGTTACCAATGAATAAAGAATATATTTTAAAAAAGGCAGCTGAAGAAAACGTCACTTTCATTCGTTTACAGTTTACAGATATTTTAGGGGTTATGAAAAGTATTTCCATAACGGTTGACCAGCTTGAAAAAGCACTTGACGGGGAATTAATGTTTGATGGCTCATCTATTGAAGGATTTGTGCGTATAGAAGAATCTGATATGTACCTCAAGCCTGATATAGATTCCTTTTTGATCTTACCCTGGAAGAATCCGCGTTCCTCTGGAAAAATAGCTCGGCTGATCTGTGATATCTATAATTCTGACGGAAAGCCATTTATCGGATGTCCTCGTTATGCACTGGAAAGGGCTCTTACGGAAGCAAAGGAAATGGGATATACCATGCAGGTTGGACCAGAACCTGAATTCTTTATGTTTTTATTAGATGAAAACGGGAGTCCCACTCTGGAAACAAATGACAAGGCAAGTTATTTTGATTTACCGCCTGTCGATAAAGGTGAGGATGCCCGTCTCGATATGGTAGAAACCCTTCAGAACATTGGATTTGAGATTGAAGCAGCACATCACGAATGTGCTCCGGGGCAACATGAAATTGACTTTAAGTATACAGATGCATTAAGAACTGCAGATAATATAGTTACCTTCAGGATTGTTGTCCGAACAGTTGCACAGCAACACGGAATGCATGCCACGTTTATGCCAAAACCGGTATATGGAATAGCCGGTTCAGGGATGCATATGCATGTTTCATTATTTAAGGATGGAAATAATATCTTTTATGATGCAGATCGCGAAGACGGATTAAGTGATACCTGCAGGTATTTTATTGCTGGTGTATTAGCGCATGCCAAAGCCATCAGTGCGATTACTAATCCAACTGTTAATTCTTATAAACGATTGGTTCCCGGTTATGAAGCACCTGTATACATTGCCTGGTCACATAAAAACCGCAGTCCTCTTATTCGTATCCCTGCTCGTCGCGGAATTGGAACAAGAATTGAGGTCCGCAACCCTGATCCTACGTGTAATCCTTATCTTGGCCTTGCTGTAATTCTAAGAGCAGGGTTAGAAGGTATTAAAAACAAGCTGGAACCACAGTCACCGGTGGAACAAAATATTTATGAAATGGATTTGGCGGCCAGAAATGATCTTGGTATATGTTCCTTACCTGAAAATCTTTACGAAGCAATACATGAACTCAATAATGACTCCTTGGTAAAGGATGCACTTGGACCTCACATTTATTCTCGCTTTGTTCTTGCCAAAATTAAAGAATGGGAAAGCTATAGCTCAAAGGTCTATGATTGGGAAATCAACGAATATCTTGAAAAATTCTAATATAAAAAAAGCAGAACCTGATGGTTCTGCTTTTTTTATACTACCCTCAAAGTAATGTTACATTAAACGCAAAAGCCCAGCCACTCTGCCTACGATATTTACTTCATTCACCACAATAGGCTTCATTGATGAGTTTTCAGGGCGTAATTCAATACAATCCTGCATCTTATAATATCTTTTAACCGTTGCTTCATCTTCAATCATTGCAACGACGATGTCTCCATTAAAAGCATTTGCCTGTTCTCGAATGATAATATAATCGCCGTTCAAAATACCGGCTTCAATCATGCTGTTTCCCTGGACTTTTAAGATAAAGTGCGTTCCATTACCAACAAATTCACTGGGTACATTCATATAGTTTTCTATATTTTCTGTAGCAGTTATAGGAATTCCTGCAGCAACCTTTCCTACAACGGGAAGACTAATTTGTTCTTCTTGTGAAGGCATGCGGTCTAAACGAACAGGAATGACGGCGCGTCCTTTGGTGGGGTCTCTTTTTATATAGCCCATTTCCTCGAGTTTTATCAAATGAGCATGAGCGGTTGAGCTTGATTTAAGACCAGAAGCTTCTGCTATCTCGCGAACCGACGGGGGATAGCCATCGTTTTGAATTTTTTGTTCAATAAAATGTAAAATTGTTTTTTGCCGCTCATTTAATCCGACCGTTTTCACATTTTCACCTCCATTGTTTTTATAGTTATGAAAATTATAACATATTCTGGATTTAAAACAAATGTTCGCATCGCTAATTCGTCCAAAAACTTCCCTGATCTACGTTTTCAATGCTCGAAAGGATCTTCTGCTTTGCATCAGGATAGCGTTTACATAAGTCATCGGTTAGCTTTTTCATATCTTCTCTTCGTGTCCATCCGTCCGCAACACATCTATTTGTTACTGTAACGATATTTTTGCTTTCAATGAAATCTTCAACTTCCTTTTCTTCAAAATAGAGCATGGGGCGAATGACTGTAATATCAATTCGGTCCAAATAAGTTTTGGGTTTAAACAGATGATAACGTCCTTCAAAAAGAACAGACAAAAGCAGTGTATGGACAACATCATCCATATGATGCCCCAGAGCCACTTTATTACATCCTAATTTTTTTGCTGTTCGGTTTAAAGCCCCTCTACGTAGATTAGAACAAAGAGAGCACGGGTTGTGTTCTTCACGGACATCAAAAACAATCTGTCTTATATTGGTGTGTTCGATATAAAGGGATAGCCCTAAAGACTCACAGAATTGTTTTATGGGAGTGGTATCGTTCTCCCAACCTAAGTCAAGATGGATAGGGATTAAATCAAACTGTAGGGGAGTGTACTTTTTTAATAAGGTCAAAAAATAGAGTAGTGTCAGGCTATCCTTACCACCCGATATGCCCACCGCCACACAGTCGCCTGTTTCAATCAGATTATATTTCAAATTAGCATTGCGCATTTTTTTAAAAAGTAGTTTATCTAGTTTTTTGCTCAATTTTTATAGCCCTTTCAAAAAGTTGTAAATTACCTATGATTAATTAGAAAATAGGAACCGAAAACGCTGATGTTCGCTGATTACCGCTGATTTACGCTGTTCTTTTTTTTAATATATAAAACAGCGTTCATCTGCGGTAATCAGCGTAAATCTGCGTTAAAATCGTTCCCTTCCCCGGTTGCACACTGATTTTCATCTGTGGTTGTGTCGTGCAAACATGGGTGGTTAGTATGAACATAGGTTGAATTTAACGCACCCTTCGGGTACCACTGATACTCCCTACGGTCGTTATTAATGATGCGGACTACCACAGACTATATTGGACTTACGCGGACCTTTTTTTGTAAGGGGCCAGGGGTTAGGAGTAAGGGCAATGCCTGACGCATAGTGCCTCACTCCTAACCCCTGACCCCTCACCTATAAAGTATTATACAAATTGAATCACATAAAAACAAAGGTGGCAGAAAAAATCAACTGCCACCTTTGTTTTATTTATTTTTTAAGTGCAGGGGTTTTACTGTAATGATCGCTAATGAGTTCAATGGGATGTTGAATCTTTACGTGCCAGTTATGACGATTGGCACCGTGCCGAAGCTGCATCATACAACTGGGGCAGCAGGTAGCCAAAACATCTGCACCAGTAGCCATTGCATTATCCATTTTTCGATCCAATATCTTCATCGATAGATCATAATGGGTCATGCTATATGTGCCAGAGCCACCGCAGCAGCGATTGGCTTCGTTCATTTCAATAAGATTTGCACCTGGAATGCGGTTTAACAGTTCACGCGGCTCTGCTTTTATTCCCTGCGCATTTGCCAGATGACAGGGATCATGAAAGGTCACCTTAAAAGGTTCAGTGTTTTTATTATCGATTAGGTCAATATCAAGAATATCAATCAAAAATTTATTCAAATCCATTACCTTATCAGAAAATGCAAATGCCTCATCCTCAATTTTCAGTCCTCCCAGTAAAAATTCCATGTTTTTGTGTGAAAGCGCTGCTGAACAGGACGCACAATCGGTAATAATGTAATCAAAGTTATAGGCATTAAAAATCTTAACATTGTGTGCTGCAAGTTTCCTCGCTGTATCCATTTTGCCATTCGCAATATGAGGGAGTCCGCAGCACTTCATGCTTTTAGGAATAATAACCTCACAACCGTTGCGTGTTAGCACATCAACGGTCGCTTTAGCAACTTCGGGGTTAAGCAGGTCTGTACCGCATCCTAGAAAGTATCCAACGGTGTATTTCTTTTCACCTTTACTGGGATTGTTTTCTTTTAAGATAGACTTGGCTGAACGAAGAGGAACCTGCTCTAAAATTCTTTCAGCTTTGGATAAATCTCCGGGGAGTATTTTTGTTAAACCCGTTGCTCTGCCAAGCTTTTGCAGTCCAGCTTTTTGCACCCCCCACATAAAAGTTGTAGAAGTTTTCAGTAAGCCGGGATGTGTCCAGAGTGTATCAAAAACCATTTCTTTTGCTATGCTGGGATTATTTTCATATATATATGATCTGGCAGCTGCATTTAGCTCATGGATATCAATACCTGAAGGACAGTTTACGGAACAGGTTTCACACATCAGACAATTTGCAAGCCTTTCGTAAACTTCTGGTACTGGATCCACCTTGCCTTCCTTAAGCATCTGCACCATAAATACATGTCCGCGCGGGGCAGCAGTTTCATTTCGTATTTCTGTAAATACTGGACAAACGCTTCTGCATTTGCCACATCGAACACATTTCATTAATTGCTCTTTTACAGGGGGTACGTCTTTAAATTCCATGTCCAAACCCTTCCTTCAAAAATAAGAAAAAATAGAATAACACCTGTAATCAGATGAGTTTTCCGGGGTTCATAATCCCTTTGGGGTCAAATGCTGCTTTCGTTTGCTTCATATATTCATGGGCTTTCCCATGTTCTAATTCCGCATAACAACGACGAACTGCACCTACACCATGTTCACCTGTAGTGGTTCCCTCCATTTCTATGGCCAGGAGATGAATTTCGTCTGCAAGTTTCAGAACACGCTCAACTTCCTCAGGAATTTCGGGGTTTATCACCGGTGCAGTATGAACATTTCCGTCGCCTATATGTCCATAATTAACAACCTGCACATTATATTTTTTACCAAGTGCACGAATAGCACGAAGGGTATCCGCAACCTTTGACAATGGAACACTGATGTCTTCTCCGGCAAAGATACGACTTCCATCGGGTCGAACTCTGGCAGCAGCAGTTGCCGTTATGCTTCTTCCTTCCCATAACTCGAGCATGCGTTTTTCATCTGTTGCCCATTCAACAGTTCGTGCTCTCTTACCGGCGATTTCCTTAATTCTTTCACCTTCGTATTGAACACTGGGTGGATTGCCATCTACTTCAAATAACAATATTGCTTCCGCTTCAGGTAAATGTATATCAGGCTTGAACTCATTAACAGCCTTTATTGCCGAGCTATCAAGGATCTCAATACCTGATGGTAAAAGACCGTCTTGATAAATGTCCAGAACAGTAGCAGGGGCATCATCCAACTGATCAAATACGGCCATGGCAATTCCTTTTGCTTTTGGTTTAGGCCAACATCTGAGACGGATACGCGTAATAACCCCTAGAACGCCTTCAGAGCCAATCATTAATTTGTTTATATTAAGGCCGGAAACATTCTTAATACATTTGGCTTTCATTCCTCCTGTGTAGATTATATCTCCTTGGGGTGTAACAATCTCAAGTCCCAGAATATACTGTTCTGTGCAACCATATTTAACAGCGCGTAATCCACTGGCGTTATTCGCTACCATTCCTCCAATGGTACACATTTTACTGCTCCCGGGGTCCGGTGGGAAGAACAAATTATATCCAGCTAATTGATCGTTTAAATCAGCATGAATGACACCAGGTCGCACAATGACCTGCATATTGCTTGCATCGATTTCAACAATTTCATCCCATGTAGATAAATCAAGAACGATTCCACCTTCAACGGCAATACATCCTCCTGTTTCACCAGTTCCAGCACCCCGGGGAATCACGTTGATGTCATTCTCATAGGCAAAACGCATAATGACCTGTACATCATCAGTCGATTTCGGAAATAATACAGCAAAAGGCGCAGCAGGATTCAACTTGGTCAAAAAGGAACTATCATAGGAGTAGTACATAAGGTCCAAATCGTTCCCCATGACTTTTTCCTTTCCCAGTAATTTAATCAGTTCACTTTTAATATTTTCTTTATCCATAAAATCACTCCTTGGCAACAGAGTATATCTCCATTTAACTTATCCTTATACTATATATCATACACGTTTACTTATAAATACGTATTAGTGTATACACAATAGAAATTTTCATTAATGCATAGCAGCATCGATAGATTATTCTATAAAATTACATATAGTTAGAATTATCGGTTGTTTAATAAGCCCATTAACAAAATTTATGCACATTTGCATTATGTTTTAATGCAAATGTGCATTTTTTGTTAAATATATTCCATAAAATGTAATGATACTTTATAAATAAATCAGTAGATTGCCTATTTTCCCTCACTTCTATAATACTGGCACGCTTATTGCTTTATAACGTAATTAAAGCACTGAAAATATATACGATTTGATTAGTGAGAGTAAGAAACCTTATCGATTTGAGTTCAACTGTTGAGATAACCGCAAAATTGTGAAACGAGGATATGATTGATATGTTTTTGTAACAAATTGGTTATATAAATACTTGATTAACAACTCCTTCAATTAACGGTAAATAAACTAATGATATAAATAGAGAGGAATGGTGATTAGATGAGAGAAGTAGTTATTGCCAGCGCTTGTAGAACTGCTGTTGGCACATTCAATGGTGCATTAAAGGACGTTCCGGTAGTTGATCTTGGCACTGTTGTAATGAAAGAAGCACTTAATAGAGCGGGTATAACAGGTGATCAATTAGATGAGGTAATCTTTGGTTGTGTTATCCAGGGTGCACAGGGACAGAACGTGGCACGTCAGTCAGCCATTAATGCAGGAATCCCCAAAGAAGTTACCAGCTTTACTGTAAACAAAGTTTGTGCCTCTGGCTTAAGATCTGTAAGCCTGGCTGCTCAGGTAATCAAAGCAGGGGATGCAGACATCGTACTCGCTGGTGGAATGGAAAATATGACTCGAGCACCGTTTGCACTGCAGGATGCACGTAATGGTTATCGCATGAATAACGGTACATTGATCGATTGCATGATAAAAGATGGCTTGTGGGAAGCTTTTAATAATTACCACATGGGCATCA
Organism: Bacillota bacterium; assembly: GCA_034659475.1. Classification (GTDB taxonomy): domain Bacteria; phylum Bacillota; class Syntrophomonadia; order Syntrophomonadales; family Syntrophomonadaceae; genus JAYEHK01. Next base: position 15,021 of record JAYEHK010000121.1, read on the forward strand.
CAGCAGAAAACATCAATGATCAATACGGGATAACCAGAGAAGAACAGGATGCCTTTGGGTATAGAAGTCAGGAACGGGCTGCTGCAGCCATTGCTGCAGGCAAGTTTAAAGATGAAATTGTTCCTGTTGTTATTAAAAACAAAAAGGGTGACATCGTTTTCGATACTGATGAACATCCCAGACAGAGCACACCAGAAAAAATGGCTAAGCTTAAACCTGCCTTTAAAAAAGAAGGCAGTGTAACGGCTGGCAATGCTTCAGGAATTAATGACAGTGCAGCAGCTTTAGTTGTAATGTCAAAAGAAAAAGCAGATGAACTTGGAATTAAGCCATTGGCACGAATCGTTAGTTATGCTTCGGGTGGTGTCGATCCATCTGTGATGGGATTAGGTCCTATTCCCGCCACAAGGAAAGCGCTTAAAAAGGCGGATTTAACAATTGATGACCTGGATCTAATTGAAGCCAATGAAGCCTTTGCAGCGCAATCCATTGCTGTTGCCAGAGATCTGGGGTTTGCCGATAAGATGGATATTGTTAATGTAAATGGAGGAGCTATTGCTATTGGTCATCCAATCGGATCGTCAGGAGCTAGAATTCTGGTTACTTTGCTTTATGAAATGCAAAAAAGACAATCTCATTTAGGCCTTGCTACCCTTTGTATCGGTGGCGGTCAGGGAGCGGCGTTAATCGTTGAAATGGAGCAATAACTTATAAAACGAAGGTTTAGTATTTCGAAATAGAATGCTTTACTTGAGATATAAAAGTGGGATTTACTTCAATAGCTGTTCGGGTTCTTAATGGTTACAGTTATATATGAAATTATTCCGAGAAAAGAATGTTCAGCAATGACAAAAAACGTCCAGCTTTATAAAAGGACAAAAAAGAAACAATGACTTACGATTGTGACATGTCTCAAACGGGTCTATGTTTTCAATATTACGACTACTAAGCATTTCAAAGAGGAGGACTGTTTAGCCCTCCTTGCACTCTAAATATTATTCAATAGAACGATTTTTGGTTATACCATATCGTGCTGCTTTTCTTACTACGGTAGATTGATTAATCTCTAGGGCTTGAGCAACGTCATAGGTGGATTTATATTTTGAAAAAGCCATTTTAAGCATTTCTATTTCTGTGTTTTCTACTGCTAATCGAAGTGGGACAAGTTCTCTATCCATTTTTAATCTGTCACGCATTAGATACCCAGGAAGGTCCTTTGTAGTAATGGTATCATACGCAACGGTCACAATAAGTCGTTCGATCAGATTTTCAAGTTCTCTGATGTTACCTGGCCAGTGATAATCCATAAAGCATTGGATGACCTCTGGTGTTAGTCGTTTCATGGTATCATATTTTTCATTGAAAGAATCTACAAAAAATTCACTTAAGGCAGGAATGTCAGCACTTCTTTCGCGTAAAGACGGAACATAAATCGGAACAACACTAAGTCGATAGAATAGATCCTGCCTGAATTCATTATTTTCTACCATTTTAAAAAGATCTCTATTCGTTGCTGTAAGAATTCTGACGTCAATTTTTTGCGGTTTTACTCCACCAATTCTAGTTACTTCCCTGGCCTGAAGAACACGAAGAAGTTTGACCTGTAAATTCATAGGCATTTCACCAATTTCATCGAAAAATAATATCCCATTGTTAGCAAGTTCGAAATATCCAGGTTTACCATTTTTACTTGCACCAGAAAAAGCACTTGGTTCATAGCCAAAAAGTTCTGATTCCAGTAGATTTTCTGGGATAGCAGCACAATTGACTTTTATCAAAGGTGCATTTTTCCTGGCACTATTCGCGTGAATAAGATCTGTAATCATCTCTTTTCCTACGCCTGATTCGCCCTGAATCAGTACTGTTGAATCACTGGTTGCTACACGAATGGTCATATCAATAAGAGATCTCATCTCACTGGACCGAACGAGATAATGTTTGGAATCGGGTAACTCAATAATAGGTAAAATATGTTTAGCACTATCTGTAAGTTCTTCTTCTTCACATGTTTTTCTTTGCAGATCAATTAATGCAGTAATATCACAAACATCTGTTACAACTAGAATAATGTTGTCGTCATCATCAAAAATCGGATTACTGGTTGCTAGAACTGTTTTGCCGGTTTTGGTTTCAAGTGTAGTCGTAATTCTTTGACGCTGTTCGAGAGCAATAAGTGTACCTGATCGAGAATATATTCCTTCCTTAACCAAATCAGCCATGTTTCTTCCTACACATTCTTCTGCGGATAAACCGGTAATTCTCTCAAACCCCTTATTTAATCGAAGTGTGTTTCCTTCACCGTCTGTCATATATAAGCCATCAAAAGACGAATCAAAGATTGCATCAATTTGTCTACTCAGTTCCAGGCTGTAATCAAAGGTTTTTTTTTGAATTCGAACAGCGCTGTAAATCGTTTGCATCAGCGCTGCATCAGGCTTTTTTGTATTCTGATTATCATTCTCCGTTGTAAATAACAATGAGTCATTGCTATCTAGCAAAAAAATCTTATCTGCTTTTTGACCAGGATAGACATGATTTACGATGTCCTGAAGAAGTTGTGGCGTTATGACAAATCCCATGGATCTTCCGTTTGCATCGGTGAGTTCTGCCCCTCTCACATCTTCGCTTGTGAATTTGTGATAGACCTCTGATACCGTCATGTCGGAATTTAAGTTTAACTGACTGACCTTCTGATGATTTGCTGTTTTGCTTTCGTTAGCCATTTTCAACGTCCTCCATATAACATATCAGGATATCTTTAGATTTTATTTTACCACGACTAAATACATTTTTCACCAAATTCACAGTTGCTTTGCAAATGCTATTAGGGGCTATCAAGAAATAAACAAGGCAGAATACGCTGAAGATTTTTCTCGCTAGACGAGGCATCAAAGCGCAGTCATACTGGACGTATGGCAAGCTTTGATAACGAAGTATAGCGTGAAAAAGACCGGCGTAAATGACTAGTTTGTTTTTTGATAGTCCCTTATGTTAACGCAATAAGATTTAGGCTACGCATTGTGACGAATAGTTGCATTTCGTATAAATGAGAAATAAACTTAAGATTATAAAAGATGAAGGGTGAATAAAAAAACGATGAAAGTAAATCTAGCCTATGGCAAAAGTCAGAAGTTCATTGAAATTGCTGATGATTGCAGAATTACTGAAGTGTTTGCAAATAAGATAAATAGACTGCAAACAGACCAAACAGGACTTGTTAATGATTCACTTCAGCATCCAATCAATACCGAAAATCTGACTGCCATTATACGAAAAAAAAATGCTAAAAATGTTGTGATCGTTGTCAATGATATGACACGTCCCACACCATATAAAACCATTTTACCTCCTTTGTTTGAACAACTAAAAAAAGCCGGTATTTCTAAGGAAGACATAACTTTGCTGGTTGCACTCGGCATCCATCGTCCCCATACAAAGGAAGATAATCTATCTATATTTGGTGAAGAGATATGCAATCAATATCGAATAGAAAACCATAATTGTGACGAAAATCTAGTATCTCTTGGAAAACTAACCAATGGAGCCGAGCTAATCATTAACAGAACGGCTGCCGAAGCGGATCTATTAATCACGACGGGAATGGTGGGGCTTCATTATTTTGCAGGGTATTCGGGGGGGAGAAAATCAGTTATGCCAGGGATTGCAGCACGGTCACTAATAGAAGCAAATCATAAAATGATGAACGATGAACGTGCACATCTGGGCAATTATGAAAACAATCCTGTTTCAGATTTTATGATCGAAGCTGCACGTAAAGCGGGAGTGGATTTTATTCTTAATGTTGTTACTACAGGTCATCAAGAAATTGCTTATTGTGCTGCGGGAGATCTATATGATGCCTGGGTAGATGCCGTCAAATTTTGTGAAGAAATGAATGTTGTGCCATTAGATGAAAAAGTAGATATTGTGATCGCCAGCTGTGGTGGTTATCCAAAGGACATTAACATGTATCAGGCACAAAAAGCCATAGATTCAGCAGCTCTCGCAGTGAAAGACGGGGGTACAATTATTCTGGTGGCCGAATGCAGTGAAGGTCTCGGTGAAGCAACTTTTGAAAAATGGATTTACGAAGCCAGTACTCAGGAAGATATTATCAATCGATTTCATAATGCCTTTGAACTGGGTGGGCATAAAGCCTTTGCAATCTGCAGAACCCTTCGAAAAGCTGAAATTCTGCTTGTGAGTGAGCTTCAAGAGAAGGACGTCAGGGCGATGTTCCTGAAACCGGTAGAAAATTTACAGGATGCGCTTAATCAGGCAATAAAGAAGCATGGAAGCAATGCATCCATAATGATTATGTCGGAAGCACCTAAAATTGCTGTTAAAATACAAAAATAGAATAATTATTGCTTCCAATCCATAGAGATAACTATAAATAGTGGGTTAAAGGAGAAATACATGTATAAAGCTCTGTTAGAAGCCCTCCCCCCCGAGATAATTAAACAAAATGAGCCGATGAAAATGCATACCAGTTTTAGGATTGGAGGGCCAGTTGATATAATGGTCATTCCAGAAAATATGGAGCAGATTAAAACCGTTTTGCGGTTTTGTGAAGCCGCGAATATTCCGTTGTTTGTAGTTGGCTTGGGCAGTAACCTCTTGGTTCGAGATAAGGGGATTCGCGGTGTTGTACTTAAGATTGGGAAAGGCCTTAAAAAGGTTGAGATAAACGGTAACAGAATAAAAACACAAGCAGGGATCAGACTCGCGGAACTCAGTAAAATTGCTGCCGCTCATTCACTTTCCAGATTCGAGTTTGCAGAGGGTATTCCAGGCAGTCTCGGCGGAGCCATATTTATGAATGCCGGTGCATACGGCGGTGAAATGAAAGATGTAATTATTAGTGTAGATGCCATCACCAAGGAAGGGGAAGAACGTACTTTTTCAGCAACGGAATTAAATTTTTCCTACCGCAATAGTATATTTCAGCAAAATTCATACATCATACTGGCGGCTGAACTAAAGTTAAGCACTGAGAATCAAGAGAAAATTTATACCCGGATGAAACAACTGGCCACTAGTCGCCGACAAAAACAACCGCTTCATCTGCCCAGTGCCGGAAGTGTATTCAGGAGACCAGAGGGCTACTATGTTGGGCCAATGGTTGAACAACTTGGTTTCAAAGGATTTCGTATTGGCGGTGCTGAGGTATCAGATAAACATGCAGGGTTTATCGTAAACGCTGCAGATGCCACCGCGGATGATGTGTTAGCTATGATTAAAAAGATACAACACGAAGTAAAACAACAATATAGTGTTGACCTTCGTTCTGAAATCAGAGTCATCGGAGAAGAATAACAAAAAAAGGAATTTAGCATGAAAAAAACAGTAATCTGTGCCCTTAACGCAAAATTCATTCACTCCTCACTTGCGATTAGGTATTTGACCTCATTTTGCAAGAAAAACAACATCTCAAATATCTCGATGCTGGAGTTCACTATTAATGATTTAACAGATAATATTATCCCGGCTATTTATGAGGAACACCCTGATATTCTTTGCTTTTCCTGTTATATCTGGAATATTGATATGATACATCGTATTGCATCAAGTCTAAAAAAAGTATCACCACATACCACGATTATTTTTGGCGGACCGGAGGTAAGTTACGACGCTGAAGAACTGTTAAAACACCATCCATATATTGATTGTATTATTCGTGGAGAAGGAGAGCTCACCCTTTTAGAATTAATTCATGCGATCAATGAGGACAGGCCCTGGGATTCAATTGAAGGCATTAGTTACCAAACGTCCTGCGTACCTTTGTCTACCTCTGACCGTCCCCTAATTAAAGAACTTGATATAATCCCGTTCCCTTATGAAAATGAGCTAGCGTCTCTCGAGGATAAAATTGTTTATTATGAAACCAACCGCGGCTGTCCCTTTAACTGCAGTTATTGTCTGTCATCCACGATTAAAGGTGTCCGGTTTTTTTCAATGGACAGAGTGAAAAAAGACCTTTTGACGTTAATGAACCATAGGGTGCGCGAGATAAAATTTGTTGATCGAAGTTTTAATTGTAACGAAAAAAGAGCTATGCAAATAATGCAGTTTATCCTTGAGCATAAACCGCAAAACACATTTCATTTTGAAATTGAACCCGACCTCTTGACAGATTCTATGCTGGAGTATTTAACCACCGTCCCACCGGATTTATTTAACTTTGAAATTGGTATTCAGTCGACGTTTACTCCAACATTACGAGCTGTTAACCGAAGGGGTGTATGGGAAATCATTAAGCCGAAAATAAGATTTTTAAGAGAAAACACACATATTCACACTCACCTTGATCTAATAGCAGGGTTACCCTTTGAATCGTTTGCTCAATTCAAAACATCATTCAATCAATTATTTTTAGTACATCCCCATGTAATCCAACTGGGTTTTTTAAAATTATTAAAAGGCGCTGCAATAAGAGAACAACCGAATGAACATGCATATCTGTTTGAGGATTTACCACCGTATCAAATCCTGCAGAATCAATACATGACTTATGCTGAACTGGTTCAGTTAGAAAGAATTGCCGACTTATTGGATCGCTATTATAATAGTGATCTATTTCAAATGAGTTTGACATACATCATAAACAGTCTCTATAAAGAAGATGCCTTTGCCTTTTGGGATGATTTTGTCACCTTCTGGAATGATAAAAAGCTTTTTGCATTGGGACACAAAAGGGAAACGCTATATACATTTTTAATGCAATTCACTCACATTTATCATCCGGATCACATAAACGTTTTGAATGAGTTAATCAAGTTTGATTTCCTTCAAAAGAATCACAAAACAAACCTGCCCGATGCTATAGTGAGCATCAACCCGACTAATTTAAACGAACAAACCTATGACCTAATAAAAGATGAATCGTTTATAGATCAATATCTTCCGGAATTTATAGGAAAATCACATCGTGAAGTTCGCAAATGTGTTCATATGGAATATTTCACAATTAACCCTCGGGACACCACAATGAACACAGATTTACAGCCGATTATGTTTGTTTATGATAAACAGAAAAAAACACCCCGACGGATAATAAATTTGGAACCTTGTTAACATGAAATACTACTATAAATTGCAAAATGATTGTACGACAGTGATCCAGGGCTCACTGTCGCATTTTTTCGATTTTTCGATGTAAGGGACTATCAAAAAATAAACTAGTCATTTACGCCGGTCTTTTTCACGCTATACTTCGTTATCAAAGCTTGTCATACGTCCAGTATGACTGCGCTTTGATGCCTCGTCTAACGAGAAAAATCCTCAGCGTATTCTGCCTTGTTTATTTCTTGATAGTCCCTAACCTGTTAGGAGACAAGAATTTCCTTGCATTTTGCAGTAACATAACATATCCTGCAATTAAATAGTAGATAAATGATAGGAAGGGAGTTTACTCAATGATTGAAGATCAGATCCAGCAGTTGCGTGGTCGTAAAGCCAACATTCTTGATCATCAAAAATCTTTTCAATCGTCAGTATTATTGCCTGTTGTAAAAATAGACGATGAATTACAGGTCCTATTTGAAAAAAGGTCAGCAGATTTAAAGCTGCAACCCGGAGAGATTTGCTTTCCCGGAGGGAAAATAGAAAAAGGTGAAACATCAGAAGAAACTGTACTAAGAGAAACCTGTGAGGAATTAGGGCTTAGTTCCAACGATATAGAAATCCTTGCCCCTCTTGATATCATGGTGAGTCCATTTAATGCAATAATTTATCCATATATTGGAATAATCGACGATCCTTCTAAGATTGAATATAACCCGGATGAGGTTGAACAAATCTTTTTTGTCCCTTTATCTTTTTTCCTCTTAAATAGCCCAAAACTAACTAAATTACACCTTCAAATCAGGATGCCAGATGATTATCCGTTTGAGTTAGTGCCTTATGGTAAAAACTATCCTTACCGTGAGGGTGTCTATCCACAGCAATTTTACGTGTGGGAAGACAAAGTTATTTGGGGTTTAACGGCTCGCATCCTGTATCACTTTTTATCCTTATTGAAATAATGCAACAAATGATTACAAATAGGGTCTGACCCTAGCATGTACTGATGAAAATAGGTTAGGGGTGAGGAGTCAGGCGCTATGCGCCAAGCATTGACCTTACTCCTCACCCCTAACCCTTTAAAAAAAGTCCGCATCCTTAATCACGACCGAAGGGAGTATCAGCGTCCTATTAAAGGTGACCGATAGGGAACATTAGTTGCACCTGTAAGGTGTTGTACCCGTAAGGGTGTGTCTATTTAAAAAATCTGCGTAAATCATAAAAATCATAATGATCTGCGTCTATTAAAAACCTATTTTCTAACAAATCAATAATCAGATTCAACTAACAATGTAGTGACTTTCCTGTTATACTTAACATTAGACAATTTTAAATTTTAAACAGGAGGAACAACATTTGGGACACATTTTTAGTTTTATCAGTGCTGGAGACAGAAGAGTTTTTTTGATCTTAAATCGGCGATTACAGTGTTTGCTGTTAGATATTGTTATGCAGATTTTTACCCAGATGGGTTCTTTAATGTTTGTGGCTATTTTAGCAATGTTTTTCTATTTCTCTGGTTGCCGTAATCTGGTGGAACTGTCGGGACAATTAATTGCTGTTTTGTTAATTAGTCAGGTCTTTGTTCAAGTTATTAAACGAATGGTAAATCGTCCACGTCCTTTTCGGGTATTGGAAAACGCTATTGCTAAAAGACCTCCAACGTGTAAGTATTCCTTCCCCAGCGGTCATACTAGTGCTGCCTTCTGTATTGCGTTTGCTTTGTCGAGCGGGATTCCTGGATTAAGTTTTGTATTCTTTTCTTTGGCATCTATGGTTGGTGTATCAAGAATTTATTTGGGTGCCCATTATCCAACCGATGTACTGGTAGGATATTTTACGGCCTATGCTTCATTTCTGTTAAACGCCCGTTTTTTCCTGGGCTAAGACCTTCTAAAACCCCTCTTGTAATTCTGTTTGGTATATAGTTTTATACTCCCCGGTCGCATGTGGTTCTGAAATGGCAAAATTCAAAATAACCTTTCATAAGAACCGAATTTGTTTATTCAAACGATTGGAAAGATTTGACAGGGGAGGTCTGCGTTTGCAAAAAACATACGTGCTAGATACTAACATTCTTCTATCTGAAAACCCCAGTCAGTCCGCATTGGCCTATTTTAATGGTCAAAAGCTCTTACCGCTGCGCTATTTACATCATCGTCCTTTTGGTATCAGTCCTAAAAATGCCGACCAAAATTTTCTTCAGGAAGCACTTTACTGTAGTCCTGATGAAGCCTCGCTAGTTATTGCACGTGGACCTGCCGGAACCGCAAAAACATTTTATTCCCTTGCTGTAGGACTTGATATGGTTATGAGCAGCAGCAAAAAGGCCTATCGAAAAATCCTCTTCTGTCGGCCTAATATTACTATGGATGAGGATATAGGTTTTTTGCCTGGAACAGAAAGTGAGAAGTTAGGTCCGCTGCTAAGAGGTGTAAAGGATAACCTGGAGATTCTTCTGGATACGGAAGAAGAGTGCGAGCGTTCCTATCTCGCCTCGGAAGGTGCCAAAAGAATGTAAAGGAGATGCAACCGTTTCAGTTTGCATCTCCTTGTTCATAAATTCTCAGCCTTATATGCTATCTAATTAATTTGAAAACACCCTTGTCTTTTGCATATATTTTGTTTACTGATGATAGTTTGTTTTACCGGTTTACATCAATAAGCAAGCACTATATAACAGGAATTCTGTATACAGATTTCTCCAACAATACTAAGCAGCGTCGGTTCGTTTTAACCGCCGCTCTTGTATTCGAGTAATTACTTTTATAAAAAGTGCAGAACTCACAAACCAGGCGATCAACGCAATAACTAATGCTAAACCCCATTTACCAGTATATGCCATAATAAGATACGAGGTTATCACACAAACAGTGCACCCCATCATTCCTGCCACTGCACCCAGAGCTACTTCTCCAGCATCTTTTGATCCCTGGAAAACACCTGCCATAATCACAGCAGCAACCATTACTGCTGGAAATGCTGCAAAAATACCCGCAAATGATTTCCACGGAATAACCTGGACCAGTATATAACAGGCGGCAACAGAAGCACCCCCTAATATAAATCGTAATGCAAGATCCTTTATCTGGCGATCCATTGATTTAACCCTCCTAGTAAAACAATTTACACGTGAAATAGATACCCGTTGCGGCAAATAGCCATATGAAAAGAGCCTGTACCAGACCTTTTTTCCAGCCATTTTTAACGATATAGCGGCTCGCAGCAACAGCGCATATAATATCTGCTACCATGCCAATAAAAGCACCCTCGGACAAACGCATGGATAGGGTCAACAACTCATCTCCACCATATTCTAAGCACAAACTCAAAATGGCTGCCAGATAAACAGCAGGAAAAGCTGCAAAGACTCCTCCTATACGACCACCAAATGCCCGCGCTACAAGAGTTGAGGCAACAACTGCACTTCCACCAAGAACAAAACGAAGCACAATTGGCCACACTAAAGCCAATTCCATTAGATACACAACCTTTTTCGCAATAATTCGACACCGTTTATTATATACCTATTAAATAAATTGTACTATGGTCAACGCTGGAAAGCATAATCAACCCATTAATGTTCTGTATGTGTTACTGTTGCTTTTATTTATAATCCTGTAAAATAATATATAACGATCATAATCAAGGAGCAAACTTAAAATGGAAAATGACGATTGGCAAGATGAGTTTGAAGAACCAATAGAATTCACATACGATGAAGATTTAGAAGAAGAGAGAAAACAACGGCCCATTCAATTTCGAATTATAGCCGGAATAGTATTGTTGTGCTTTACTTTTTTGGCTTTTCCAATGATTAAACTATTATATACAGAAGTCGTCACAATACCTATAGATCATAAACTGAAAAACGATCCTTTGGTTGTTAACAGCCGTTCTGCTGTGGTATCCATTGAAGGTCAACAAAACAGTACGACACGGGTTGTTAAAAAAGGAACCGGGTTCAGTATAGGAGAAAACGGTCCAATCCTTACTAATTTTCATGTTGTGGATGGATCGGAACGCATAAAAGTATCATTAGGAGATGGAAAAATATATTTTAGTAATGACATACAGCACATTGAAGGCATGGATCTGGCTCTTGTCTTTATTAAAGCGAACAATCTTCCTAATCTTACGCTTGATTATGATGCTATTGTTTCCATTGGCGATAAGGTAACCGTCATTGGCAATCCCCTTGGCTCTGACAGAGTGGCTTCGCAGGGAACTATAGGACAGTTCCACTTACGCGCGGATGAGGGACGAGTTTTTGACATTTCAGTTCCGGCAAAGCCGGGAAGCAGTGGCAGTCCAGTATTAAACCAGAACGGTAAAGTCATCGGAGTAATCTATGCTTCAACACATATTGATATCAATGGTCAGACAGAAGAGCGCGCTCTGGCTATTCCGATCAGTCCTCTAAAAACCCTACAGTCAGACTTTTTGGGGAGAGATTAATCATAACCAATCACATTACAAGTGAACTGGCAATTCATCAATGTGATCTGGATGCTTTTTATGTTTCTGTTGAACAGCTAGACAATCATTCATTTAATTCTGTTTCATGAAAGCCTATCAACAGCATCATTGCAACTAAAAAACCGACACCACTGATAATAATGAAAAGAGATTGTTCAGATAGTCCGAGTAATAGACTTACACTAATAGGAGCAAGTGCTGCACCAAAACAGCGAACACTTCCATAGATCCCTGCCAGACTCCCTCTAGCAGCTTTTTCACGCAATAGGGAAGCACACGCATCAATTCCTGGGAACACCATACCCGTGCCTATTCCAACCAATAACGCCAGATCTTTTATCGTAAGATTCAGATCTCGGGATATTTCCGGGAAAACCGAGTATAGAATAGTATTCGCGAGAACCGTGATAAAATTGGTTACACTTAACGTAAATAGATACAATTTCTCTTGGTTATTCATAAAAACTTGTCCATTTAATTCGTAATCGTTCTATCGTTAGGCTTTCCATTTTTCACAATAACAATGTTTGCAAATAACAATACAATGCAAATGCAAAAAAGGAATTTAGTGAAATGTTGTCGAATTATTTATTGTGCTGACTAAAGTAATCACAACAATAAATGTGAATTACCATAATAATGATCTTTTATTTAACTGGTAACGGAAACAATCCGTTGACAATATATTTAGCTAAAAAGCAGCAAACTATCGATATAGAATAAAGGAGGAAATAGTTATGACAAACTTATCCAAAGTACTTATTGCACCACGTAGATATGTTCAGGGTTCAGGAGCTATTGGCGAAATCGGAAAACATATTTCTCTCTTGGGTAAAAAAGTACTCGTAGTAGGGGATGAAATTGGTCTAGCGGTAACCAGTGAAGGAAGAAAAAAGAGTTTTGCTGAATTTGGAATTACCCAGGTTGAAGCACATTTTCGGGGTGAATGTTCTTATAAAGAGATTAATCGCCTTATCGCTCTGGCGAAAGATGAACAATGTGAAGTGATTATTGGCAGTGGCGGCGGAAAAACAATTGATACTGTAAAAGTCGTTGCTATGGAAGCTGATTTAGGTCTGGTCATTGTTCCGACAATTGCCTCTTCTGATGCCCCATGTAGTGCTCTAGCCATTATTTATACCGAAGAAGGGGTTTTTGAGAAAAGGTACGTACTTCCCAGAAATCCTGATATTGTACTTGTTGATACCACCATCATAAGTCAAGCACCTGTTCGTTTTCTTGTTGCAGGCATGGGAGATGCTCTAGCCACATGGTTTGAAGCAGATGCCTGTCAGCGTTCCTGCGCTTTAAATCTTCCTGGTGGACATGCTACTGCGGCCGCATTAACATTAACCCGTCTATGTTTTGATATTTTAATGGAGTACGGTCTTCAGGCCAAACTGGCCAATGAAATGCAAGTCGTGACGCCGGCCCTCGAAAAGGTCGTTGAAGCAAATATATTGTTAAGTGGACTGGGATTTGAGAGTGGAGGGCTTGCAGCTGCTCACTTGCTTCAGGATGGATTGACTGTTTTGGAGGAGATTCATGCTTACTATCATGGAGAAAAAGTTGCTTTTAATACCCTTGTTCAAATGATACTTGAAGAACGCTCTCCCGAATTGTTGAAAAAGGTATATGACTTTTGTTTCCAGGTAGGACTTCCAATAACACTGGAAGAACTGGGAATTGATAAAGTCGGCAAAGACAGATTAATGGAAGCGGTTCATGCTTCGTGTCTTCCAGGAAAATTAATCTATCATTTGGCGTTCCCGATTACAGAAAAGATGGTCTATGATGCCATCATTACAGCAGATAAAATTGGCCAGAGAGTAAAGCAAGGATTACCAATCATATAGCCTTTATTACCAACAAAATAAGGAGGAAAAAATATGGCACAGTTACAGGTAAATTTAGCAGGAAAAGTAGCACTGGTTACAGGTGGAAGTAAAGGCATTGGCAAGGCCTGTGCTGAAGGTCTTGCAGACTCGGGAGCATTCGTTGCTATTGCCGGCAGAACAAAAGAACCCCTGGAGGAAACAAAAGCGCAGATTATTGCCAATGGCGGTAAATGTGAGTATTTTCTTTGTGACGTTAGCAAAAAAGCAGATATTGATCGCATGGTGGCAGAAGTACTGGAATGGCAGAATCACATTGATATACTAATAAACAGTGCGGGTATCAATATTCAACAAAAGGCAGAAGAAGTAACAGAGGAAGCCTGGGATGCTATCATCAACACAAACACCAAGGGTGCTTTCTTTTGTTCACAGGCCGTAGGCAAAAAAATGATTGAACAGCAAAAAGGTAAAATCATTAACATATCTAGTACGATGGGCAGTGTGGGCTTTTTTAGAAGATCTGCTTATTGTGCAAGTAAAGGCGCTGTGAATCAATTCACTAAAGTGTTGGCCGTTGAATGGGCCCCTCACAATATTACTGTCAATAACGTTGCTCCAACTTTTATTCGAACCCCTTTTACCGAGCCAATGTTTAAGGAACCAGGATTTCTTAATGAAGTGGTAAGTCGAATCCCCATGGGCAGGGTAGGTGAACCTGAAGAAGTCGTTGGCGCAGTGCTGTATTTAGCATCTGATTCAGCTGATTTCACAACCGGTCAAACAATTCTTGTAGATGGTGGTTGGGTAGCCTGGTAACTGATAAAAAGGCCTCGTTTTTTTTTAACAGAGGCCTTTTTTTATGATAAGGTCTTATGTTTATTAAGGATTGATTTTACCAAAATAAGACTGGTAAAATAAAATTATATACGTATCAAAATAAAATTAGGGAGATGACTACAATGGATAAAAATTATTATTTTACTGGCATTGTAAGCGAATTAGGAAAAGTTAGTACACTGGAACTTAGCCTAATCGATCCCGGCGTTTATGTGATGCAGATAAAAATTAAAAACGAAACATTTCTTAAGCAAATAACGGCCGGTAATCATTTGTTAGTTAATGGAGTTTGTTTAACAGTTGCTGAAATTTCTAATCAAACACTCGAAGTCCATATTTGGCCGCATACTCAAACAATAACGAATCTTCTCCAATGTAAGCCGGGAAATTATGTTAATTTAGAAAAGGCCCAAACTGGAGCACGTAATCAAACACGATCTTGTCCACTCCAGGTCTGATTTTAGAGTTGCTATTTTGTATTTTTACTAACTTATAATTGAATTTAGTCCCCCGCAATTGCAAATTTGCAACAACGACAATAGATAACTGTCCCAATTGCATGTCAGAATCTTCGAAGTTTTCGCTATTCTCTTACACTTTAATGAAAAATTGCATCACACATATTTCTCTCTATTTATTAATTTCACCCCCACATTTAGGCATTCCTTTTACTAATATCAATGCATTCATGCATTGCCTCATCTAATTACCCCATCAGTTTTTACTTGGAGAACCCAATTTAAAGGCAAATTACTGGTTTGGAATTTTATGGCATATATTTTGCAATTAAATGATTTAAACAGGAGTTCTAATCTGTAAACCATCTTTAAAGGGAGAAACAAAAGGCCGATTTCTTGAAAGGGGGGCGAAATGTTTAATTATCCACCAAGTCCAAATTCGGGCAACCCGAGGTTGGACTTGGAATAACACCTAGCTTTGTAGGTAGACAAAGAATGCCGCGTTTGATCGCACCGGGCATGGCTAAACAATTACTCTTTACAGCAGACACCATTAATGCCGAGGAAGCATTTCGCCTTGGTCTGATAAATCAGGTTGTATCTTTAGATGAATTGATACCTGTAGTAAGCGGAATTGCACAACGCATCAGTTCAAAAGCCCAGTTGGCTGTTCGACTTTGCAAAGCCGCTGCAAATGAAGGTCTGTAAACCGATATCGATCATGGTATGAACCTTGAGGCCGATGCTTTTGGATTATATTTTTCAACCAACGATCAGAAGGAAGGCATGGCCGCATTTCTTGAAAAGAGGAAATCAAATTTTATAAGGGAGTAAATCTTCAGCGCAAGGTATAAAAGGAAAACACTTAATAGATTAATGAAAGGGGAGAACAGCGTAATGACAAAAGAAGTCGTTATCGTAAGCGCATGTCGTACAGCAGTAGGAACTTTTAATGGGATGTTCAAAGACACCCCTGTTGTAAACCTTGGAACAGTAGTAATGAAAGAGGCGCTGGAAAGGGCAGGAATCAAAGGCGAACAATTAGATGAGGTTATTTTTGGTTGCGTCCTGCAGGCCGCACAGGGACAAAATGTTACTCGTCAGTCCGCAATACATGCTGGAATTCCAGAAGAGATAACCTCATTTACGATTAACAAAGTTTGTGGTTCTGGACTACGTGCGATCAGCCTCGCTGCTCAAATCATTAAACTTGGTGATGCTGATATTATTCTGGCCGGTGGTATGGAGAATATGAGCCATGCTCCATTTGCTCTTGAAAACGCTAGATATGGGTATCGGATGAATAATGGGACACTTGTTGACTGCATGATCAAAGATGGTCTATGGGAAATATTTAATGGCTATCACATGGGAATTACCGCCGAAAACATAAATGAGATGTATGGCATTACCCGCGAAGAACAGGACGAATTTGGTTTTAGAAGTCAAGAAAGGGCCGCAGCGGCAATTTCATCTGGTCGGTTTAAAGATGAAATCGTGCCAGTCGTTTTAAAAAGCAAAAAAGGTGATGTTGTAATTGATACAGATGAACATCCAAGACAAACTACTCCCGAAAAGATGGCAGGTCTGAAACCGGCCTTTAAGAAAGCCGGATCGGTAACAGCTGGTAATGCTTCAGGAATAAATGATTCAGCAGCAGCGGTAATTGTAATGTCTAAAGAAAAAGCTGATGAGTTAGGACTAAAGCCTATCGCGCGTATAGTTAGTTATGCCTCTGGAGGAGTGGATCCAAAAGTGATGGGGCTCGGTCCTATCCCCGCAACCCGCAAAGCCCTTGAAAAAGCTAATCTAACTGTGGATGATCTGGATCTTATAGAGGCAAACGAAGCGTTTGCAGCTCAATCCATTGCTGTAGCTCGTGATCTCGGATGGGCTGACAAGATGGAAAAGGTAAACGTAAATGGAGGAGCGATTGCGATTGGACATCCCATCGGTGCTTCTGGTGCTAGAATATTCGTAACATTGCTTTATGAAATGATGAAAAGAGAATCAAAATATGGACTTGCTACTCTCTGTATTGGTGGAGGAATGGGAACCGCTGTGATCGTCGAATGTCTTTAGTTCCCAGTTATGGAACGAAGCATTGCTTCGTTCCATAACTAACCACGTCTAATGCAGCCTTTATTTAACCATATGATATACCATATCTGGCTGCCTTGCGGACAACTGTTGACTGGTTTATGTCCAGCACTCGAGCTATTTCATATGTAGAATGATAGGTTGCAAATGCATCCTCAAGTATTTTTCTTTCGGTTTCTTCAACAGCCCTGCGCAGGCTTAACGTATTCTGCGCATTTTTAGTATTATTCTTTGATTGCTGAATCCGTTCGGGTAAATCTGTTATGTTAATGTATTCTTCCTGAATTGTTACAATCAAACGCTCAATCAAATTTTCTAATTCCCGTACATTACCTGGCCATGAATAATTAATCAGACATTCCATTGCTTCTGATGTAAACTTTTTCGGTTGATAATTCAAATCATATTTTTGTTCAAATACCTCAACGAAATAACGAAGCAATGCTTGAATATCTTCCTTCCGGTTTCTAAGTGGCGGAATAAATATTGGAATCACATTCAAACGGTAATACAAGTCTTCTCGAAACAAACCTTTTTCAATAAGTTTACGCAAATCACGGTTCGTAGC
Organism: Bacillota bacterium; assembly: GCA_034659475.1. GTDB lineage: Bacteria > Bacillota > Syntrophomonadia > Syntrophomonadales > Syntrophomonadaceae > JAYEHK01. The sequence goes on from JAYEHK010000121.1 coordinate 32,366, forward strand.
TGTAATAATTCTTACATCAACTTTTTTTGTTTTTATCCCCCCAATTCGGGTAATAAGTCTATCCTGAAGGGTACCTAAAAGTTTAGCTTGCAGATTCAACGGCATATCACCAATTTCATCTAGAAATAGGATCCCCTCATTTGCCAATTCAAACAATCCGACTTTACCTTTTGTGCTGGCTCCTGAAAAGGCACCTGATTCATACCCAAAGAGCTCAGACTCAAGTAAATTTTCTGGGATTGCTGCGCAATTAATTTTTACTAAAGGGCCAGTTCTCCTTGCACTGTTAGCATGAATCATATCAACGATTAATTCCTTACCCACACCCGATTCGCCATGAACGTATACAGTTGAATCAACTTTAGAAATGTTTAATACCATGCCCAGAAGTTCTTTCATCTTTTTGGAATTGGTTACAAAATGTTTGGTGTTCTCCATCTTCATACGTTGTAATGGACCATGGTGAAAATTTTTTATGCCTTCTGCCTGTTCGATTTTTTTTGATTCTATGACATCAAAAAGAGCTTTCGTTATTGAAAGACGCTCGGAATATTCTTCTCCCAGTTTATTTATGATATAATTATTTTTTTTAAAAATTGATTTGTAGGATGGATGATTAACCATTTCAATTATGGGAACGTCTAATGATATACCTTCTAACAGCATCAAAATAATCTGTGCTTGGGTTAATTCTTCTACCACTTGATCATTACTGTCAAGAACAAGAACGGTATCCGCTCTTTGAATCACAAAAAATTCAGTTATCTGTCTAATCGTCATATCTCCATGTACGATTCTATCTGACAAGGAATATTTTTGTTTGATAAGCGCCCCTCCCTTACAGAATATTCAAATATATTATAACGAATATTCCCAATTTGTTCCACATTTCATGTTTACGCTTGGTTTCATATTCGTTACGAAATCGTATTTTTGGCGTTCTATTAGGATGAACTGTGCTACAATAGTTCTCGGTACCTGCTTTTGATTAAACAATTTAATTGAAAAAATCGTGCATAATTTGGGAGAAAACACATGAATACAAAAGCAAAAACATTTCTAGCGCTATCCTTAACAATGATCTTCTGGGGATTATCTTTTATAGGCACAAAGATTGCTTTGACTAGTTTCACTCCATTTATATACATTTTTTTTCGTTTTATTTTAGCCTCCATGTGTTTTTTATTATTATTTTTATACCGTGGTTTTCCTAAGATCAGTACCAGCGATCATAAAAAGCTCTTTATTACAGCACTATTCCAACCTGGATTATACTTTACCTTTGAAACGCTTTCTTCGTTTGAAATTACCAGCTTTCAAATGTTTTATGGCACACTCATTTTTGCGCCCCTATTTTTCATGCAATATCCATAGATTCAATGGAAACTTGTAAGTGTACAATCCATAGGAGCCATTTTCTTTTTAGCCATTTTTGCAACTGTTGTAGGTTTCCTATTCTATAATTATGGTTTAACTCAAATACCTGCTTCGCGTGCTTCCATATTTTTAAATGGAGTTCCAGTCGTAACTGCAATAGGTGCTTGGATGATTCTAGGTGAAACCCTTACACTGCTCCAGTGTGCCGGGGGGTTAGTGGTTATTGGCGCGGTAATTATTTCGAATTGACCAGAACCGAAAGAAAGAAACTTAGCCAACAATAAGGGAAATATCACAGAAAACATAAAAGCATAACAACAATTATTGATCAGTACGTTCTATTAAATTTAAACTTGAATTACAACGATTAGGAAAGGAGTATTCTATATGTTTAAAACGATCGATTCAGCTTTTATTGGCCCATACTCGGTACGAATCGAAAAGGAGATTAATCAAACCATTCATACCATTTACAAAAAAGATCCAGAAGCATTTGTGGTGTTAGCTACCAGATATTCTCCTGAAAACGGGGTGAACTTTACGTCAAAATGGCCTCAAGTTTGGACATTGCTTCAACGTGATGAATATGGCGAAATACAAATTGTGCTGGGATGGGGGAATGATCCATTTATTGAACTGGGCGCGTGGGAACTAGAACATGACGAAATGGACCCCGTATGGCTGCAATTTCCGTTTGAAAAAGATGAATGATTAAGAGAACTGGGTACACCATCTACCAAACAGTGAAGTGTTACAAAGTTGAAAAGAGCATTATACACTAAGAATAACTGAGAAGGGGGAATCGTCGTTGCAATATGAAGTAATATTGATTGAGAAGAACCAGGGAATAGGAACTATAACTCTGAACCGACCCGAACAACTGAATACCTTTAACGTTCCGCTGGCAACCGAATTAAACCAGGCGTTACTCGAAATGGATGCTGATAATGATATCCGTGTAATCGTTATTAAAGGCGCTGGCAAAGGGTTCTGTGCAGGGATTGATGTAAATGATCTGGAGGGCAAAACACCCCTTGAATACTATGAATGGATTTCTTTAATGGAAGGCTCGGCTATAACCATATCAAAGATACGTAAACCCGTAATTGCTTCTGCTCATAACATTGCTGTAGCGAATGGGATTGGAGTGGTAGCTGCTGCTGATTTAGCGATTGCCGCCGAGGGTACACGTTTTGGTGCAACTGCGGTTAATGTAGGATTGTTTTGCATGGGGCCTGCAGTTCCCTTATCAAAATCTTTGGGAAGAAAAAAAGCACTTGAATTACTGCTAACCGGAGATTTGATTGATGCTGAAGAAGCTGAAAGAATCGGGCTTATCAATAAAGTTGTACCAAAAGAAAATCTGGAAGCGGAAACCTTACTTTTAGCTCAAAAGTTGGCAGATAAGAGTCCGCTGGCAGTTCAAATGGGCAAAAAGTCTTTCTACGAAATGTCTGATTGTGAATATACCAAGGCTTTTGAACTCGTTAATAATCATTTTGCCATGCTCTGCACAAGCGAGGATTCTCATGAAGGCGTCAATGCATTCCTTGAAAAAAGAAAACCAGAATGGAAAATGAAATAACAACGCTGTATTTCACGGAGTCAGTTTATTCCTAATATAATAAGGGACATTTTGAATTAACCGGATAAGCATTGTTTATCCGGTTTTAATACACCTAAAATCATCATAAACACCGTAAATGACGATTTTGCTTTGTAAATATCGCATACACTGCTACAATAAGAACAATGTCCAATTTAAGCTATTTCATTAATCTAAACAATTAAAAGGAAGCGGGGATACTATGCTAAGAATCGGATGTCATTTGTCCACTGCAAAAGGATTTCAATCGATGACTCAAACAGCTGTTGAAGTTGGTGCTAATACATTTCAATTTTTTACTCGCAATCCTCGAGGGGGAAAAGCAAAAAAGCTGGAACCCAAAGATATAGAAGGTATGCAAACCATCATGAAAAAGTATAACATTGCGGAACTTCTTGCCCATGCTTCCTATACGATTAATATGTGTTCACAAAACGAACAAACCCGGGAATTTGCAAGAATGGCCTTTGCAGATGATCTTGATATAATGGAAAAAATACCCTGTAATCTTTATACCTTTCATCCTGGGAGTCATACCGGGCAGGGCATTGAGACCGGCATTGAGCAGATTGTAGAAATCCTAAACAGCGTTATTCAACCGGAAATCAGCACCAGCATTCTTCTTGAAACTATGTCTGGAAAGGGCAGTGAGGTTGGAAGAACTTTTGAGGAAATACGAATGATTATTGATAATGTAACCTTTAAGGAAAAACTAGGTGTGTGTCTGGATACTTGCCACATATATTCTGCTGGCTATGACATTGTTAATGATCTGGACGGTGTTCTAAATGAATTTGATCGTATCATTGGTCTGGAACGTCTAAAAGCCGTGCATTTAAATGACAGTATGCATCCGCTGGGTAGTAACAAAGATCGACATGCCGCTATCGGAGAGGGTACAATCGGTTTTGAAGCAATCCGCAACGTGATCAGACACCCTAAACTAAAACATTTGCCATTTTTACTGGAAACGCCCAATGAACTTGAAGGCTATGCAAGGGAAATCAAACTGCTTCGGGAACATCAATAATGATATAAATTCAACCTGTTTTTAATTAACCAAATCTGGAGGGAACCAATCTTGGGATCATATTATGTACCAATTGTTTTAACCATAATCTCAAATGTTTTTTTATCATATTTTTCAAAAATCAACCCCTGTTAATGCCAATCCGATTCTATCACTAGCTGTTACATATATAGTTGCAGCCATTTTTTGTATCGGAATGATGCCAATTTTTGCTAATGACCTCAACCTTTTTGGTGAGTTCAAAAAGGTCGGTTGGGCAAGTTATGCATTGGGTTTCGCTATTGTTGGCCTTGAATTAGGATTTTTAATGGCTTACCGAGCCGGTTGGAATATTAGCCTTGCTGGCATTGTTTCAAATATCGCTGTTGGTTTATTACTTATTCCAATTGGTTTATTGTTTTTCTATGATAAATTATCCCTTGTTAATGTTGCAGGCATAGTATTATGTCTGGGTGGTCTGGTTTTAATAAATATTAAGTAAAGCCATTCTTATTGTATTTAGTAACAACGTTATTTTTAGTTAGTTATTTTGGAATTTATAGTATTGACAAATATAGAAAAAGCATGTATATTTATTTCAGATAATTGATAATGATTATCAATATAGATCATTGAACATATTTTTAAAATATGTTCTTTTTTAAAAATGGAGGTAAAAATGGATAATACTTCTGTTACTCCAGCTCTACAGGATTATCTTGAAGTAATATTACTGCTTTCTGAAGAACAAGAGAAGGTCCGTATTACTGACATCGCTAGAAAACTCAATATTGCAAAAGCCAGTACAACACAAGCAGTTCAGGTACTGAAAGATTTAAATATGGTCCATCAAGACAAATATGGACCAGTCGTTTTAACTGAACTAGGGCGAGAAGAAGCGAATAGTGTATGGTATAAGCATCAGGTTATTTATCGTTTTCTGGTTGATATGTTACAGGTAAACCCTGCAATTGCCGAAAAAGACGCTTACTCAATGGAACATTTGATCAGTCAAGAAACACTAGAAAAATTAGTAGTCTTTTTGAATTCTACCAGGGCTCAACAGTATAAGTATAAGCAGAACCAGAATGGCGAGATGGGAAACCAATGTAAAACAGATCACACTGAAACATTATCTGTTAGTAGTATCTATACATTAGCAGATCTCTTGCCGGGAAAGAAGGGAACAGTCATTCAAGTAACCGGTAACGGTACAATAAGACGACGTATCCTGGAAATGGGGATTGTGCCTGGTTGCGAAATTGAATTTGAAGATGTAGCTCCATTGGGAGATCCAATTAGGGTATCACTTAATGGTTATCATTTAAGTTTGCGTAAAGAAGAAGCGGCATCTATCCTTATTGAGAAAGGTAAATTAAAGTAGTACTGATGATTTTAATAACAGTACGTTTTATTTTAGTCATAATGTTATTAGAGGCTAACATTATGACATCCAACGAATTTTCGGAAGGAGGCAAGGATGATGGAAGTCTTGCTGGTATTAGTTATCATTTCAGCAGCAGTCAGAATTCTGTATAAAACGCACAAAAAACATTTAACAATGATTCATGTACATCCTGCACTAGTAGTTGCTCCAATTGTAAATCGTGCAATGGCGGATGTTATCAGTCGCATTATCAAGAATAAGTAAGAATTGTTTGTTCTAAATGTTAGGGGTATCTAACAAAATCATTTTTTTCATAGCATTCATACTTTAGAAAGGATGGCAAATATGGCTCTTATTGGAATAAGAAGAATCAATATCCTTAATAGCAAAAACCAAACGATTAGTGCACATCTGTTTGAAAATGATCTTAACGTGTTATGGATTAATAACTCGATTACCAATAGGGTTCCAGTATGGAGTAATCAATGTTCACAGTTGGATCAAACACTGTCTTATACTAAGAAATATTCTTCAGTGAATCTTGCTTAATTCTACACAGATACCCTCTATAAACAAGATTTAAGGAGGTGAAAAAAATGAGCGTAACATTGGAAAATCTACAACCAGGTCAAAAGGCTCGTATAAAAAAAATTACTGGCGATGGACCAATAAGAAGAAGATTGTTGGATATGGGATTGACAGCCAGTTCCATTATAGAAATGGAACGTTATGCTCCTCTGGGAGATCCGGTGGAAATAAAGCTTAACGGAGAATATCACGTATCTCTTAGAAAAGAGGAAGCCGATAGTATTATTCTTGAAGATTAAGGGGAGGGAACTATGAAATCAATAAATATTGCACTTGCAGGTAATCCAAACAGTGGAAAGACGACACTCTTTAATAACCTAACCGGGTCTCACCAGCATGTTGGAAATTATCCAGGTGTTACCGTAGAAAGAAAAGAAGGCGTTGTACATCATAAAAACCATCAAATAAACATTGTTGATCTTCCGGGAACCTACAGTCTGACAGCGTATTCACCTGATGAAGTAGTTGCCAGAAACGTTATTATCAATGAAAAACCAGATGTAGTTGTAAACGTTGTTGATGCATCTAATCTGGAACGTAACTTATACCTGACGGCTCAGATGAAAGAACTGGGTGTTCCAATTATTTTAGTGTTAAATATGGTTGATGTATCAGAACACAAAGGGGTTAAGATTGATTCAGATCTTTTGTCAACCTTGATGGGTCTATCCATTGTGCGCACTGTAGGTGTAAAGAATGAAGGTACAAAAGATCTATTGGATACTATCATAAAGGTATTTGAGGGTACCACTAAAAATGACGAAAGACCTATCCGTTACTCGCCAGAGATAGAACACGAGATTAAGCAGGTTGAATCCTTGCTGCCAGTCGTTGAAAACCGCAAAATAACCCGATGGACCGCGATCAAACTCCTGGAAAAAGACAGCAAAGTTTACGAAGAAATATCTGTTTTGCCAAAGGGATCCGATATTCTCCGCCAGGTTGAAAAGGGTCAACAAAATATTTTAAATGCTACCCATGATGATTCAGAGATGGCAATTCTTGAAGGTCGATACGCTCTGGTTCGCGGCGCCACTAAAGAAGCTGTTTCCTATCAGCCAAACGATAGACTTTCTTTAACTGAAAAAATTGATAAAGTTTTACTCAATCGCTTTTTGGGTCTGCCAATCTTCCTGGGTATGATGTGGCTCTTGTTTCAATTGACATTCACTCTGGGGGGACCACCGATGGACTTGATTGATACTGCATTTGGTTCATTAGGAGAATGGGTTGCTGGCAATATGTCAGAGGGCTTGTTAAAGTCTTTAGTCGTAGATGGAATCATTGGCGGTGTGGGCGGCGTCATTATCTTTATGCCCAACATTATTCTGCTGTTCCTGGGTATCGCTCTGTTGGAAGGTACAGGTTATATGTCCAGAGCAGCCTTTGTTATGGATAAGATCATGCACCGCGTGGGTTTACATGGAAAATCATTCGTACCTATGCTGATAGGCTTTGGATGTACGGTTCCAGCCATTATGGCAACACGAACCCTGGAAAATGATAAAGACCGTCTGGTAACCATGCTGGTAGCTCCATTGATGAGTTGTGGTGCCCGATTACCTGTTTACACACTGTTGATTGCTGCCTTTTTTCACGAGAGCGTAGCAGGAAATATCTTATTTTCTATTTATATCATCGGAATTATTCTGGCAATTGTGATGGCAAAAGTATTTAGAAAATGGCTTCTTCCAGGTGAATCCGAGCCTTTTATTATGGAATTACCTGCTTATAAATTGCCTACACTTAAAAACATCTTACTGCAGATGTGGGAACGCACTTGGCTTTATCTAAAAAAAGCCGGTACTATTATTCTGGTTGCATCAATCGTAGTATGGGCATTATTCACCTTCCCGATGGTGGATTTTCAAGGTAATGAGTTCGAAAGTTCAACGATTCAAATGGAACAGAGCTATGCAGGTCGAATCGGGAAAGCCATAGAACCAGTTATTGCACCACTCGGTTTTGATTGGAAAACGGGTGTAGCCCTTACAGCCGGCTTTGCTGCCAAAGAAGTCGTCGTAAGCACCATGGGAACTCTATACAGTATTGAAGATGAAGACGGGCTGGCGGAAGAAGAAAACAGCGCAGTTGCTTCATTTTCTGATCGTGCTCGACAACAGTCCGGTTTTACTCCCTTGACCGCTTATTGTTTAATGCTGTTTACCCTGATTTATGTACCATGTATGGCAGTTATTGCAGTAATAAAAAGAGAAACGAACAGTTGGAAATGGCCACTATTCACAATAGCATATACCTGTGGACTCGCATGGATTGTTTGTTTCGTAGTCTACCGAGGTGGATTATTACTGGGCATAGGTGTTTAAAGTCATATCCCCAAGAATTTTCTTTGAATACAAATTTGTATCAATAAAGCAGGAAACAAGTATTCAAATCAGGAATAATACTACAAAGACAAACGAAAAGGCATTGCAATCAATGTCTTTTCGTTCACTATTGATTCGATTATTCTAATACATCAAGGGGGATTAGACATGAGTACAAAAAAAGTTTCGGTAGACAGACAAGGACATGTGCTGTTAATTGGTATGAATCGCCCGGACAAGCGCAATGCGCTGGACCTGGATATGTACTGGGAACTGGCAGCAGCCTACGGGGAGCTGAACAATGACCCAGAACTTCGCTGCGGTCTGGTGTTTGCCCATGGAGACCATTTTACGGCCGGCTTGGATCTGGTACAGTGGGCACCCGTTTTTGCTGAAGGCAAATTCCCTGACCTCGGCGGCGATATGATTGATCCTTTTGGACTGGATGAGGATCACAGACTAAGTAAACCATTGGTGATGGCCACGCAAGGTATATGTTATACCATTGGTTTTGAAATGCTGCTGACAACCGATGTTCGGGTTGCAGCCTCTGACCTGCGTCTGGCCCAGATTGAGGTTCAGAGAGGTATTTACCCGGTGGGAGGAGCCACCGTTCGAATGTTCCAAGAAATCGGCTGGGGCAATGCGATGCGATATCTGTTAACTGGAGACGCAATCACTGCTCAGGAAGCCTATCGCATGGGACTCGTTCAGGAAGTGGTAGAACCAGGCCAACAGTTTGATCGCGCCCTGGAACTCGCAACCAAAATATCCAAACAGGCTCCACTGGGTGTACAGGCAGCTCTCCGTTCGGCTCGAATCGCACGTGTGGATGGAACCAGAAGTTCATTGGCACAACTTATGCCGGATATTATGCCGATCATGAAGAGTGAAGATGCTGCCGAAGGTGTTCAGGCTTTTGTGGAACGCAGGGAAGCTAACTTTAAGGGCCGTTAGAAAATAGGCCATCAAACCGAGGCTAGAATTAACTAGTCTCGGTTTTTTTATTTAGGATTCCACTGCGGAAAGTAATATTGATGAGTTTGGATGCAAAAATGCCCATTGGGTGAATTATTCTTTCAGCAATCTCCGCATGAGGTAACACTAACTGTTCACCAACCGGGAAGGTTAAAGTAATAAGAAGGCCTGTAATGTTTGATCTTACAGGCCTTCTCTTTATTTGTGTCCCTTCACCAATCAAGCAGCATAGCTTTCGAACGGTTTATTTTTCTCCATCCAAATAAACCCTTACAAAATTAGGTGCACTCTCTTTTTCGAAGCTCTGGACAAAAACGTTACCGTCTTTCGGTTTAAAGTAGATATAATAATCAGATTCTTCTTTATGCAGTTCAAAAAATGAGCGCAGACATTTTTCTAATTGAGCAGGGTCTGTAATTTTCAGGGTACCGGGTTTATTCTCTAACTCGCTGATATCCGGCATTTGGTTAGTACGATATTCTTTTTGAATATCATGTGTAAGACCACCAGTGCTGGATACAGCTATTTTCTCTACCAGGGCATACTCAATATCCTCCGGTATGATCCGAGCCTGTTCATATTTTCCCATCTCTTTCAGCCAATTATCAAAATGAACATAGGATTTTTCCCAACTCCCATTGGCTTCAAAGCGTTCATCATTTTCTCCATTCTTTAGAATCACTTCGACCGAAGCCCAATCTGGTTTCTCTTCCATGATCTCCTCATAAGTTTCTTCATAGATATCCTTTTGAATGGCTCTAATTCCTTTTTTAATAGATTCACCATCTGTCACGCGAACACTCTTATCTAGCTGATGTTCGTTAATGTCGATTAAATCAACCTGGGCAGGATCAACACGCAGCAATTCATAATGAATATATTTCCATTCTCTTGATTCATAGATAGGTTTTAGTTGCTTATCATAATCTTGAACCGGAATTCGGTACTGACGGTACATCCGTTTTCCATTTTTCATCTCATAGACAAGACAAATTCGATCATAACGGGACCGTTCAGAAGAAGATAATCCCTCCGATTGTTTCTCCGTAATGATTTTGTGCAGGTTATAAATGTTTGCTATGTTTTCCTTTTCCGTATAGAGTGGCACAATTCTGCGACCATAGAATGCATCCGCAGTCAGTGAATTCATTTGTTCTTCATTAGTAAATTCATAGAATGAAGAACCCATGCAAACTCGGTTGACCTGGTCTAAATCCGGCATTCTCGTTTCATAGCCTATAAGATCAAATTGAAGAATCGCGATGAATGCAATGGCAATAAGGGAATAAACACCCAACCCCTTAAACCGCTTCCATTGAAAAATGTACAGGGATTTGTTCAAAAGTATTTCCATTAAAATGTAAGAGATAAGCGCACCCATCACATATCCAAAGTAGGTCCACCCCAGACAGTCCATTGCCTCATTAAAATAGCTACCAATTAAGAGCATGCAGCAAAAGGTGACTCCATATTTTAAAATAGGATGCATGATATTAAAAGCAACTGCATTACCGGCTGACTCCAACGGACGTCGCTTATACAGAAACCGTCCCAGGAAATAGAGGATCACAATGATAACTACATACAGACTCGTCTCTGTTATCGGCATGAATTTACCACGCAACTGTCCAAGGCGCACAAGGGGTGAGAGATTGCCCAGCGGTTCAATATAATAATCCAGGGCAAAACCATAGACATATAGGCTGACATTATGCAGTATCAGCAATGAAAAACCTGCAGGTAACAAGAGGAATATATAACTCAGAACACCTTGCAAGGTTGACATTCCGGTAATCATTCCAACCGCCACACTGGTAATAAAGAGAAGCAAACTGAAGACTACACTGGTAACCAACCAGGCTGAAATGACTGTTCCCATGTTGTACATGTTCTCGGCGCCGTTTACAGTAGCATTCATAGTCGTAAGCGCATCACTTATCCCCAGAGTATTTACAAGCAACCAACTCACAAGTGCTGTCAAAACAATTGGCACAACCAGGCATACGACACCGGCAATAATATGAGTGTTATAAATCGTCTCACGTTTAACAGGCAAAGCATGTTCCATATCTGAGGCCTTACCGGCCTGAAGATATCGAAACAATACGAGACCTGCAAGAATAGGCACTACATAAATTAAAATAATCAGCAAAGGAGATGAGTCAATTCGAAAAATTCGCAGGAAATTCCACCCCGATATATAGGCGGTTTCTTCATACTTGCTATACAGCATAAAAATCTGCAAGGGAATGCCGAAAAACAAACCCAGAAGATAGACAACTCCGATCCAACTAAACCGTTTAAAATCGTTTCGCAGGATGCCTTTATTAATAAAGGATGTTTTTGATTTCATATCCATGATCCCCCATTTCGTAGATGAAAATTTCCTCCAGCGTAAGCGGTAAGATATCATAGATCGCCGGATAATACGTCTGGATTTGTTCTATAATTACCTCATATGCACCACGCACAATAAGGATTAATACACTGCCTCGTCTCTCCTCATAAACAGGCTGCATTTCTTTCAATAGAGCAGGGGGCATTTCTCCACTAAAAGCAATTTGAATCTTATGTACATCTGCCTTAAGATCATCTAGGTCCCTCTCGATAAGCATTTCACCATTATGTAAAATTCCGATATAATCACAGATATCCTCCAGGTCTCGTAGATTATGGGAGGAAATAATGATCGTCATATCACGATCTGCAACATCTTGAATAAGCAAGTTCTTGACCTTTTGACGCATGACCGGGTCCAATCCATCCAGTGGTTCATCTAATATTAATACATCCGGCATTAAAGACAATCCTAACCAAAAGGCTACCTGGCGCTGCATTCCTTTGGATAGTGTTCGTATTCGTCTGTTTACCTTGATATTAAATACACCTGCCAGCTTTGCATAGCGAACATGGTTCCACTGCGGATATATCCGGGCATAAAATTGAGCCATATCCTGAATGGTATAATTAGGATAGAAATATAATGAATCCGCAATAAACACAACCCGTGATTTGATAGATTCATTTTCAAAAACAAATTGTTTATCTATCAAAAGAGTTCCTTCGTCTGGTTCATAAATCCCTGCCAGGAGTTTTAAAAGCGTTGTCTTACCAGCTCCATTGGAACCAACCAATCCATAGATTGATCCTCTGTGCACGTTTAAGCTAACATTTTTCAGCGCCTCCAGATCCTGAAATCTTTTTCTGACCTGCACTACTTCAATCATTGTCAATCCCTCCTTCTAATTGTGTGCACAGTGTTTCAATTCTGTTCAGCAGTTCCTGGCAGGGAACCCCCAGATAAAGCATTTCAGTAATGATCTTCATCAGTTCCTTTTCCAACGCCTGCACCCTGCTCGAATGATCTTCTGAAATAGATGCCTTAACAAAATTCCCTTTACCTGGAACCGAATAAATGTATCCACGATATTCTAGTTCGCGATATGCTTTTTGCACAGTATTCGGGTTAACGGTCAGATCACTTGCCAAAACACGCACCGCAGGCAGCTGTTCATCTGGCTTAAGTACATTACTGATAATCAATTCTTTTATTTTCTCTACCAGTTGTTCATATATGGGCGTACGGCTCTTCACGTCCAGTTCAAACATGACAACCCTCCTTGAATATTTATTTGTATTAGTATGCATAGTACGCTTAATACAATTAGTATATACTCCATATTCTTCTTTGTAAATAATTATTTTAAATTTGTAACTTTCTCTAGCAGTTCAACATAGCAAAACGGGAAAATCCTCCATTGATTTTCCCGTTTTCCCAATAAACTCATTTCAACTTTCTCGTTTAAAAATTTGTCCATTTGAGCATCTACCCTTACAAGCGTTTTGCTAACCTTTCCGCTTTCGTTTCCAATTCGTGAATCCGAGCATTTACTTTTTCTAACTGTACCTTCTGTTCATCGATAAACTGTTGATCAACACCACCAGCTTGATATTCTTCAATGACCTTCGTAATTACCGGTACATTAAACTCCTTCAAATCCGTGATTTTCTTATACGTATCATGCAGAGCCTGAAGCACATTATCGTTTTGCATATTCTCCACCTCATAGTCCTTTTTTACCATATAATATCAAATATAGATAAATTAATGAACAGTTTCTTTGCCAAAAAAATATATTTGATGTTTCGAGACACTACTCTAAATATTTTTTATAAATGGAAGCAAATAATAGCATATTCCTAATACGGTTTTGAAAACCAAATACCAATTCAAACTTGCCCAGTATTACCGTTTGCAGCGGAAACCACCAAGTCCGCTAGACACAACCACCAATGAACTTTTTCGTACATTCCTTGTGTAAATTATGTTACACGCTGGGGTCATACACGCTGGGGTCAGACCCCATTTGTTACATTGAAGCAAGAATTACACTGATCAATGAAATATGCCTGAATATTGAAGCATTTCTTCAAGGCAATAAAAGAAATATCGTATAGTTTTTGTAATCACATAGCGCAAGAGCCTGGAATACTTATTCCAGGCTCTTTAAAATATACAAATAAAACAATCTGTAAACTACAGTGTATTTGTCAATTGTTTTTCGAGGTACTCGTCATAGGTTGACAGACGATCAATAACCCCATCCGGTGTGATCTCAATGATACGGTCAGCAACCGTTTGTACCAGCTGATGGTCATGTGAGATTAGTAATACCGTTCCAGGGAAATCAATAAGCCCTTTATTCAAAGCCGTAATCGACTCTAAATCCAGATGATTGGTGGGTTCATCAAACAATAGTACGTTTGCGCCTGAAAGCATCATTTTGGAGAACATACACCGAACCCGTTCTCCTCCAGATAATACATTGGCTTGCTTCTGAGACTCTTCACCTGAAAACAACATTCTACCCAGAAAACCTCTGACAAAGGTTTCGTCCGGATCAGGGGAATATTGCCGCAGCCACTCCACCAGGTTTAATTCAGATTCAAAGTACTCTGAGTAGTCCTTGGGGAAATACGCCCTCGAAGTGGTTGTCCCCCAAATGACATTCCCGTTATCGGGCTCCATTTCTCCTATTAGAATCTGTAGAAGCGCCGACTTAGCTTGTTCACAAGAACCTACAAGGGCAATTTTGTCACCGCGATTGACCACCATATTAAAATCATTAATTCCGACTTCGCCTTCAATAGATTTATTTAAATTTTCAACGGTAAGAATATTTACACCTGCTTCTCGTTCAGGTTTGAAATTAATCCATGGTAACCTTCGCGAGGAAGGCTTAATATCTTCTACAGTCAATTTTTCTAACTGCCGTTTCCTGGATGTAGCTTGTTTTGATTTAGAGGCATTGGCACTGAATCGTTGAATAAATTCCTGTAATTCTTTAATTTTAGCTTCAGACTTTTTGTTTGCATCTCTGGCCTGCTGTAATGCTAATTGACTTGATTCCTGCCAAAAGTCGTAGTTGCCCGCATATAACTGAATTTTCCCAAAATCGATATCTGCAATATGAGTACATACAGCATTCAAAAAATGCCGATCATGTGAAACCACAATTACAGTGCTATCCAAATCACCAAGAAAATCCTCCAACCAAGCAATTGATGCTATATCCAGATGATTGGTAGGCTCATCCAAAAGCAGGATATCTGGGTGTCCAAACAAAGCCTGTGCGAGTAAAACCTTGACTTTATCGCTCCCATCTAATTCCTGCATTTTGCGATTATGCAGTTCCTCTGAAACGCCTAAACCATTCAGCAACGTCGCTGCCTCTGCCTCTGCTTCCCAACCGTTGAGCTCAGCAAACTCCCCTTCTAATTCAGAGACCTTCATGCCATCTTCTTCCGAAAAATCCGCCTTTGAATAAATGGCATCCTTTTCTTCCATTATAGTGTACAGCCTTGCATGCCCCTTAAGTACCGTTTGAATTACTTCAAACTCATCGAATTCAAAATGGTCCTGTTTTAGAACAGATAGCCGAAGACCCGGGGGAATATTCACAATTCCCCTATTGGCATCAATTTCACCTGAAAGTATTTTCAAAAAGGTTGATTTTCCAGCTCCATTTGCACCTATAAGTCCATAGCAATTGCCAGGGGTAAACTTAATATTTACCTCTTCAAAAAGGACACGTTGCCCATATCGCAGGGTTATACCACTAGTCGTAATCATTATTCATACCGTCTTTCTATGTAATTAACTCATAACCCACATATTGTATCATACTTTGTCTATCAGTCAAGTATACGAAAATGCACTACACGCCAAACATAATTCGGCTTTCACGACAATATTCATCAATGTCTCTCTTGCTATAGCATGCTATGGTTAGTTAGAATATTCTTAAGATTCCATAAATTGTAAACATCTGTGTTTTGTTTAATCATTTTGACGAAAAACAAAACAGATATTAAGGAGGAGTATTTTTGAGTTATTGGCAGGAATACCGTAGAAAATTAGTGAGTGCAGATGAAGCTGTACAAGTTGTTAAATCGGGAGCTATTGTTGATTACGGACATTTTAATGGTAAACCAGTAGAATGTGATATTGCTTTGGCAAAACGAAAAGATGAACTCCAGAATGTTCAGATTTGGACTGCAGTCTGCGTACCACCTGTACCGGAAACCGCTAAGATTAAAGGAAGCTTTATTTTTCATGACTGGCAATTTAGTAAAATTTCCAGAGTGCTTCAAAGCTATGATCTTGGATACTATGCTCCTATACTCTATCATCAGGCACCAAGTTACTACCGTGATGATATTATTTCGCATCGGTCTGTAATCATTTCCAAAGTTTGCCCTATGGATGATCACGGATATTTTAATCTTGGACCACAGAATTCTGAAACCATGGCTAAAATGGAAAACGCAGACTATGTTATCGTCGAGGTTAACAAAAATCTACCGATTTGTTTGGGAGGAGCACAGGAATCCGTTCATCTTTCGATGGTAGATTATGTTGTTGAGGCACCCGATGATCAAATCCTGCCTGACATTCCCGGTATCGAACCATCACCTGAAGATAAACAAATAGCTACACATATTATGGAACATATACATGATGGATGCTGTATTCAATTAGGTATTGGAGGCATGCCAAATGCTGTTGGCAAAATGATTGCGAATTCCGACCTGCATAATCTAGGCGGGCACACTGAGATGATGGTTGACGCCTACGTAGATATGATTAATTCGGGAAGATTGAATGGACGACTCAAACAATTAGATCGCGGACGTGTAGCTTATACATTTGCAATAGGAAGTCAGCGCATGTATGATTTTATGGATCATAATCCTGCGCTGGCATCCTATCCTGTTGATTATACAAATGATCCAAGAGTAATCTCCAGAATAGATAACATGATTTCTATAAATAACGCTGTTGAAATTGACCTCTATTCCCAGGTGAATGCAGAGAGTATGGGACCCGTACAGATTAGTGGAAATGGTGGTATGTGGGATTTTGTGCTGGGAGCACAATGGTCTAACGAGGGCAAAAGCTTTCTCTGTTTGAGTTCGACCTTTACCGATAAGAACGGGGAACAGCACTCACGCATTGTTCCCACCTTTGCTCCGGAATCCATCACAACTGTACCCAGGCAAATGGTTGATTACATCGCTACAGAATTCGGTGTTGTTCGTCTGAAAACAAAATCCACATGGGAACGAGCAGAACTCTTAATCAGTGTTGCACATCCACAGTTTAGAGATTCACTCGTTGAACATGCACAAAAAAATAAGATTTGGACTCGTTCTAACAAGATTGTATAATCCACTTAAAAACGAAACATTTTTACTATTAAAAAAAGTACATCAAAAGAAGGAATCAGTTAACTTGATGCACAATATTTGTTTAAAAAGTTTATTTTTCACCTTTATATAGTTTACAATGAATTTATATTATTAGACAAAGTAAAACAAAAGACAACATATAGAAAGGGGAAAAGAGTTAAGTGGATACACAGCAAGAATGGAACCAAAACTTAAGCAATGAGGACTTGGCAAAACTCGCAGTCGATATGTTCCATCGTATAGTCGTTCACCATGTATTATGGTTTATGGAAGTGGAACACCAAATGGGCACGGAAACCGCCCTCAAAACTATGGACAAAGCCTATCAAAAAAGCTATAACGTTCAAATGAAACGCCTTTCTAAAGCCTTCGGCTTTGAAATGGTTGATGGGGTACCTGCAGCTTTAACAGAAATACCCAGGGAAAATTTGCTTGAACTTTTAACTGACATCTCGAAAAACTGGTTAGCAAACGATGGTATATGGTTTCAAAGCGTTGAATTTGAACATGGCATGAATGACGCCAAACGCTCAAACGATTCCTGTTGGACAAGGTTCTCACCCTTTGAAGCCTGGTCAATTAAACGCTATTTAGGCTTATCTGAACAGCCTGGACTTGAAGGACTTAAAAAGGCACTACAGTTTAGAATGTATGCTCGGATTAATGTTCAATCCATTATCGATGAGGGGCCCAATAGCTTCGTATTCCAAATGAATGACTGTCGTGTCCAAACAGCAAGAATACGGCAAGGCCTTGATGATTATCCATGTAAATCTGCCGGTCTTGTTGAATACGGACGTTTTGCAAAATCGGTCGATTCCAGAATAAAGACAGAATGTATCGGTTGTCCTCCGGATGAACATCCAAAAGATTGGTTCTGTGCATGGCGTTTCACGTTGGAAGAGCAAGGAGAATAAGTATAAACCATTAAACTATTGCTAAATTAATATTCTGTTAGAAGCTTCGGGATGACTTATTAGATATCCCGAAGCTTTTATTTCGTGAAACGAATAGTATTTCCAACCAGGAAACTGGTGCTTCCATTAACAAAGCAGTTGAATACCTGCACACTATCCAAAATCAGGATGGAGGTTTTGGATGGGTTCAGGGTGCAGAAAGCGATTCTGACGATACAGACATCGCAATACAAGCACTTGTGATACTTGGACAGAATCCAGAGAACTCACAAGCGATCAAAAAGGCAATAGACTATTTGAAATCCTGTCAGGAATATGGCGGAGGCTTCAACAGCGGCAATAACTGGTTAACCAGCGGATCTAACGCTGCATCTACTTCCTGGGTATTACAGGGATTAATTGCAGCAGGTGAATATCCATCAGGTGACCCATGGATCAAAGGCAGTAATACCCCCGTATCTTTTCTTTTAAATCTACAGGACGAGGATGGTTTTTATAATTGGAAACCTGACGTTGAAGCTTCACCTGTAACAATCACAGCGCATACAATGATGGCATTTCCCCTTATTTCCGGTAGATTAGCTTTATTAATATGAATCAGGGGAACAAAAAACCATTGTACCCTAATTCATCATAATTTGGTTCAGCAAATCGGACCAACCAGTATATCTAGTTACAAGTGCATAATTCAGGAATAATACATCTTGAATACCGTTTTCTCTTACGAAATCAAACACATTAAGTTTGAACTGTCGGGGATCTATTATGTAGATTTCCTCGTAATGGGGAAGTAGAAATGGAACAAAAGCGTTTCCATATGAATCCTTAATCACTGCAATTTTTTTACCGTTTTTTATACTGGTGATGATTTTCCCCCAGGGACGGTCACCGCTTAGAAAAACACCATATTTCTTTTCACTCTCGGCCTGACTCATGTCAAGGAGCGGCATACGAATAGGGCCTTCATAATAGGCATAATATTCATGGTCAATAAAAGGCGGGTAGAGATACATCGTATCCGGATGATTCACCAACGCTTCACTTGACGTGGCAGTATAGGTTGACCCGAGAAAATCATCTACTTGAACCGTACTATATTGGTCAATTGGTACTGCTTTTTCTCCCATTTCCTGCATGAACGCGCTGTACGCATAATAAGCACCCAGCGCAGTCCAGTGATGATCCGTTCGAAAATACAAATATTCATCAGCGTGTTTATTAAGTTCAGTGTAAGCATCCACTGTAATCACTTCATCATTAAAATTCTCGTTTACGAGATCAATACTGTTCTTCTGTGAGGCTGAATATTTTTTCACGATATCATTCGGCAAGAATTCTATCTGCGTTGGTGCGAAAAGCGAATATACCTTCACATCTTCACTAACCTCTGATGTAAACTCATTAATTGTGTCTGCATAGGCAACGCATGCATCAGGGTTATAAATATGGACTTCCATCGCCCGATTCTCCCATACCAGCATATTGCCTATCATTCGACCTTCATCATTATGGCCTGCAGTCTCAACAGCAAGTGATTTCAAGTTTTCTTGCTCAATTTGATTTATTCCTGATTTTTGATTTTCAGTCGACGCTTCTTTTGTCTCACCTTCATTTGTTACCTCCTGGGAATAGCCGTTATTATCTGCTGTTTCACTCCTATGAAAAACAGCAGGAACACCGGATTTATCAGTGCATAGATAGTAAATACCTCCAACAACAAGCAGCAGAATAATAAACCCAGTCAAATACATATTTTTCTTCATAAACAATCACCTTCACTATTTTCAATTACACTCATTATAATTGTTTACCGCATGTTCCCACAATAGCGTATATCGCAGCGACGATTCTTTCCATATATAAAACTTTACAACCCACTTCTGCTGACTTACTATTTGTACTATGGTCAAAAAATTACGTAGGGGAGGGAAATACCGTGGAAAAGGTTTACGGGTATCTTAGAGTATCTACTGAAACACAGGCAAAAAGCGGATATGGAGCCAAGGCACAGGAGCAGGCAATCATTGAATATTGTACAGAGAATAACTTAGAATTGATGGAACTCTTTAAAGACATGGGCATTCCTGGTACTACGATTGAACGTGAAGGTCTCACCCAGTTGATCAACGGTTTTAACGGGGTTAAAAAAGTTGTGGTGATGAACACCAGTCGTTTATGGCGAAATGATACGATACGCGTATTAATTAAACGTCAGTTTGAAATTGCGGGGGCTGAAATCGTTTCTATTGAACAGCCGACCTATAGTATTAAAGCTGATAATCCCAATGACTATCTGTTTAATGGAATGATGGAGTTATTAGACCAATACGAACGAATGAATACGATCCTTAAATTAGCCCGAGGGAGAAAATCCAAGGCCAAATCAGGGGTAAAGGGCTCCGGCGAAACGCCTCTTGGGTATATATGGAAGCACGATGGGGTAGATAAGCCGATCGTGGTCATCGATGACATCCAGGCTGATATCGTTCGCTTAATCTATGCAAAATACCTGGAACTGGGCAGTATCGGTAAGGTTAAACGATATCTTAATGATCATGATTTCAAGACGAAAAGGGACAAAGTTTTTAACGATATGGGGATTAGGAATATCCTCACAAATGATTTTTACATCGGCAAAGTAAGCTGGGGAGAATTAGAAACCGACGGCCAGCACGAAACAATTATAGATCAAACGCTGTTTGAAAAGGTTCAAAAACAGATCAAGAGGAATACGCGCAATCCTGGTTTGAGTAAATAACTTCTGAAAAAGAGGAAGCTTTCGCTTCCTCTTTTTATCTTCCATCTATAATAGGCGATTCTCTTCAACTTATGCGAACAGGTTGGATTCTTCAATCTTCCGCAGTTCCAATTGCTGAAGATCTTCTACTGACGTGGACAGGTCAGGAACCACCTTCACAAAAGATTTGCCGCCTTCGCGTCGCTCCAATCTCATCTTATAGTTGATTTCAAAGTTTGATGCGATCATCGGGTTGATTTGCGAACCGGGGGCGATCAATTGCACATTGTTTTCTTTGATAATATTCAACATGGGCTGCCACAGATATAGCGCTGTAGTCGGGCCAAAAAGATTATCCGCAATGATCGTCTTGCGGCTGCCGGCTTGTCTGCCTTCGGTTTTGATATCCCTGATAAAAGACAGGAGACAGATGAGGAAGATAAAGTAGACCGCATTGCCTTGCCCATCCGAGGTGCTAAGTTTCTCCCAGGGAACCATCCTGCTTTGTTCCCTGAGCTGCTTGATGTTATACATCTTTACCTGCAGCTGATCCATATTGACCAGTTTAGAAAGAAGCTCTGCAGGGGAGAGCAAATGATTAAGATTCGCCGCAATATTCTGATCGTCCCGGTCTAACCCTTCGATTAAATGCTGGATATGTTTCTCCATGTTCAGCCGTTTGACCTCCGTAGAGTATTCCGGCAGGATCAACTGAATCATTTGCCGTACCTTACCGTGTACCTCAATCTTGGAAAAAGTATCAAACTTCTTCAGGTCACTTAACAGCTGTTCGGAGGGTTGGTAACAGGCGGTAATAAACTGTTTTTGCCTATCGGCCATACGTTCCAGATCTGCCTGGAGTTTTACGTTGACCTCTATGGCAAGATTAATATAGCGTTGAATGTTGTCAGAGGTCAGCTGCGCGGAGCTTGCAGTTTGTGGTGCTCCCTCCTGTTTGAGGCTATAAGAGAAATTATCATCCTTAATCAAGGCCAATCTCTTCTGGAATTCCTGACAGACCTTTTCAACATCAGTATTCAATTTACGAGTATCCGCCTGAATGTCGGCAAAGCTGCGCTGACTGCAGCCCATCGGGTAAGCGGGACCAGGCTGAAGGTGATTGATTTCCATATAGGAAGCAATTTTTTCAGCCTCCTTTTCTCTGGCCTTTAATTCTTTCTCAAAGTCGGTTAACTGCTCAAGCAGGCGTTTTGCCCCTCTGATTAAATCCTGTTTGGCCTGGTTTAATCGATCAATTTCCAGCCGAATCTGATCAATTGATTGAAAAGCCTCGTTCTCCTGATAAGAAGCACCCAGGTTTTTCTTTTGGTTGTCAATTTGGCCAATTAATTGATTGATGCCATTATTCAGTTCTCCTACCTGATCGCTTATGGCTTCAGCTGTTTTGTGTATCTCTTCGGCTTCCTTTTTGGTACGGGCAATCACGTCATCCGCAATGGACAGCAAAGGGTTATGTTCTTTCAGGCTGTCAAAACAGGCAATATCATACCCTGAATCCAGCAAGTCACGGACAATTGAATCCATTTGCTTTCTCGTGTTGGCAAGTTCTTTTTGTAACGGTTCCAGTGCCATATTTTTCTGGCGAAATGCCTCTTTAGCAGCAGTATACCGGCTTCGGGACTCATCATAATCCCATTCCATTTTTTCGCCTGCCAGACCTTCCTGACCTAACTCGGATTTAGTCTGTTTGTATTGTTCTAATTCCTCTTTAAACTTGCCTATCTTTGACTTGAGCGATTCCAGATTCCCTTGGACCGTCTTTTTCTCCTGTTCAAATGACTGTTCACTGCTTTCAAACATGGCCACATCTTTGCGTAGGGTTCGAATAGAAATAAAAAGCCCCTGTTGCTCATTAAATAACTGGCGGTATTGTGCCAATCGATCAACATTGAGCCTGTGCGTGTCTCTCTTAGCTTCTATTTCCCGACGTCTGGCAGGAAGCTTGGTAAGGACTTCATTCAAATCACTGATCTGCTGTTCTAATTGGTTTTTCAAAGCAACAACTTCGGCTTGTTTTATCAGCAATTGTTTTTCTAACGTCTGCTTATTTTGCAGTACGTTAATACTTTCTTGATAATCCCGAATCACCTGTTCATCTACATTCATTTTGATTAACTGTTCATCGATGGCTGCAATGCTCCGGGCCAGGTCATCTATGTTTTTCTTGAGTCGTTTTTTATACACCTCAAGATCATCTGGAATATCGCCCAGATTAGCCGTATATATAATGCGTGTTCTATCCATTCGTTCGTTGTTTTTAACCGCTTCCAGATCAATAATTGGAATGGCATAGTCCGAAAAAGCGGTTCCAATCCAATCCGGATGGTCTTTTAACCGTTCTAAGTCAGGCCCGGAAACCAGCACAGCATATGGCAAAAGGGGATTATTCAGCAATAACGCCGCTTTACGCTCGGGGTTATGATATAAATACTCTGCTCCCAGGAAAACACCGTCTAATCTGCTCTGCAGATGGGCATAGAGCATGCTCACTTCGCGATTGGGGATATAATAATCTCGGCCTTCAACCTTCTCTAGTTCTGCCTCGACCTGGTCAAGCTGTTTTTCACTCTCACGTTGTTCTTCTCTTAACCTGTTTTTCCGCTCTGCAATTACTCTCAGACCTTCTGTTACGTACGGGGTAGAATTATCAATGCTGATTTGATAGTTTCCCAAAACCTGATGAAATACTGTCTTTTTTTCTTCCACCGCTTCTCTATAGAGCTCACATTCTTTAAGCCTGTATATGACCTCTGCCAACTCATTTGATACATCAGTCTTCTGGTTATGGCTGTCTTCGATTCGCTGGGGAAGAATCAGCATATCCTGGTCGATGCCATCCATCTGGTGTTGGAACATCTCTATTTGATCACTCATCCGCTGCATCATGGGCTCAATTTCATCATCCAGAAACCAGATACAATCAGCGGAACGCAGATCGATTTTCAACCTGGTTTCTTGCTCGTCAACGATTGTTTTACGTTTCTTATCATTCTCCAGATTTTGTTTAGCTCTGCCGATTTCCTGCGTAATATCCTTGATCTTGCTTTCTATTTGATCTAATTCCAGGCTATACTTCTGATAAGCATCAATTGCCTGGTTTTTTTGATCTTCTACCTGCGAGGATCTTTCATCGATAGCCAGTCGATAGTTATAGACTGCCTGTGCGAGTTGATCTCTTAGGTCACCATGACTAGATTCTAATTGCTGCAATTTGAGTTCAGTGGTGTGACAAATACTGCGTCCTTCACAATAATCGAGATACTTATTCTGGGCACGGCTGAGCAAATACTCTTCATGCTTTTGTTTATAGGCTTCTTTCGTTTGCTGTAAATACCTCTCCAGTTCTGCCTTCTGCTCCTCTAATTCACGCCTGGAGATTTCATTTTCCTGGATTGACAGACAATTGATTTGATAGCCAACTTTATTGGTTTTTAACTGGTTATTGTCAAGTGTCTGTTTTGCAGCTTTGATTTTATCTGCAAGGTTATTAAGCTTTTCCAATTCGGCCTCATGGCTGTAAATCGCATCCTGTTGCACTTGCTCGACTGACTGGTATTTTACCCCTAATTGATCACAGCTTTGCCGCAGTTGTTCGCAGCGATTTATATTCATCTCGTTTATAACCGCATTATCACGCTTGGTTTGATATTCTTTGAATTGTTCCTTAATATTAATGAGTTCTCGAGCCAGATTTGCCCCTTGCTTATTGCCTGCATCACGGCCTGTTTCGTTTAAATCTGCAACAATGGGAATGAGCAAATTTTCCACTAATTTACGAGAGGTCTTGGCCTGCTCAAAGTAGCTTTTAATGTTATTTTCTTTTTGATTGATTTGCTGAATTAGTTCCCATTCCCGCGGTACGATGTTATAGCCGTTCAAAAAGGCCTTAAATTCAGTACGGGAGCGCTGGGTATCGAATGTATGGACAGCAAATCCCTGTTTTTTGAGATCTCTTAGATAGTTTTTCAAGCTGGATAATGACTTATATTCTTCTTTTTCGTTTTCTCTCCGGTATAAATCAAGGCCCTGGATATCAACACTATTTGTTTCATTATATAGATGTGTATAATTGAAAAATTCCAGACTTGTATCCTCTAACGCATCTTCCTCATCGTCGCTTATAATAGATGCTTCATCAGGGTTAGCGGGACCTGGTTTTTTTGACCCTTTAGCACAGAAACCGGAGAGCAGATATTTGTATGGAGAGCCTTCATCCAGAAGCCATTCTACCACGATATGTGAGGTGCGATCCTTGCCACCTTCAAAGATATTTTTCAATGGATTCTTTTTATCCAAATAAGAATTCGGCAAAATGGTTTGTAGAATCATTTGAATAAGAAAGGTCTTCCCCCCGCCATTGATGAGATCATAGGTCACATTGCGACCGAACAGGCCCATATGAAACTCGTCATAGAACTGGGTGGAATTGGTATTGCCGACGTTTACAAGTCTGATTCTGTTGACATGTGGCATCTAGTATTCCACCCCCAGATCATATACAAATTCCATAATTTCTCGTTCCACTTCTTCATTGTTGTTGCCATTTTTGAAAAAATTATAGATAATCGCTTTAAAACGATCGGTTATATAATAAAGATTCGTACCGGACTGAGCAATAAGGAGTTTATGATCCGCTAGAAAGTTACAGGCCGTACTCACCAGTGCATTCTTATCACTAACTCGAGCCGTGGGCGGGGCAGACAGATCCTCATTCCCAGAAAATGGTTTCGCATTCCAAAAACCTGCAACCTGCTTGAAATTGTACGATAACTCTTCACTGATAACATCTAAATCTCCCAGCCCAATTAAGGCATTGATTTTTTCATCAACCGCGGTGGTGATTTTAGGAATTGGCAAGAAACTAATGGATGTATCCGCATTGGATTCCGGATAGAACAGGGTAATGAGTGTCATGATGATAAAATAGACCATATTCTGCTGCTCTACATTGTTAACCCCGGTCATCTGCTTACGAATTTCTTCATTTGTATAACCCCACACTTTATTGTTACTACCAATCGTTACGAATAACTGGTTATTGTATGGGCACAGGATGACGTTGAATTTTTCGGTCAGCAGATTGACGTAATCGTAGACTTTATTATTATTGCGATAGCTGTTGTACAGATGACTGTTACTCTCTTCACCTACATCGCTGCCACTTAGTAACTCCTTTATAATTTCAATCGCAATGTCCAATTCCTCGGTATCAGTAAGCACTAAATAACCCCCTCAAACATCATATTCGTCATGGTAATACCATGGCCCAGTTCAATATTTTCATGTTCTGGATTGAGCGTAATTACAATCTTATGAATCTTATCACCCATCCAGGCGCTATGGTTTTGAAACGCCTGCTGCAGGATGGAGCACTCTCGTTCCTCGACCCGCATGATCTTTTGCAGGTCAAGAATCTGTATGTTATCATCTCGGTCTTTATCTCCGAACAGGGCTAGAATAAAGCCGATAAAATCTCGGTTGCGGATCATGTCTTCATTATTGAACCGCAGGGAATCCACCCATTCCTGGAGGGTAAACCTTTCCTTCACAGACAGCATGTCCAACAGGCAGCGGGCATATATGCTGAAATTATGTCGCTCCCGTCCCTCGGCAAGATCATCCATTAGCAGGAGTTCGATGACTTCTTCGTGCCTTACTTCTTCGAGTTCTTCCTTGTCTCTTCTGAAGATTTTTTGCGGGGTTAAGGCCTTCAAAGGATTTAACTGTTTCATGCGATTCGGCTGCAATAATGGTTCTACCATAAAGCGAATCACCTCCGGAGGTCGGTCTTCTTCAATGATGCGTTCCAGAACCCCTTTAAAATCAAAACGTTCTGACAACGCAGAGCGCATTTTATAATCCAGGATACGATCAAAATCATTTGACAACTCTGTGTTAATGATAATTAATTGCCGATAATGTTCAATCGTTAGCTTCAATTCGTTTTCCGTGACGCGCAGCATAGTAAAGACCTTTTTATCTTCCTCGCTTAACATCTTCCTATCGATCTTACTCCGATATTCTTCTTGGTTCTTATCCACGATTTCACGGCATCCATCAAAGAGTTCTTCCTGTTCATTTAGAATCTGGGCGATATCATCTAGATAAGCTATATATCGATCGGTAGCCTGCGTATTTTCACTCAGGTAGGCTATAATCTCCGCCTTTTGCGAGCTGATTAGCTTTAAGCGAATGTTAATATCCTTAACCTGGTTTAAGGCATGGTCAAAATTTCCCCTCTCTAACTGCAGACGCAGCATCAAAAGCTGCGTAGTTAAGGCTGCCCGATCCAGAAATTCCTTGGTTTTCAGAAAAAAATCCAACCCATCATTGCTGATATAGTAAACAACATCCTTATAACTGGCATTGGGCCTGGTTTCAATCAGTTTGATGTGATTCGTATGCTGTTGTTGATCTTGAAAGCTATAATAAGGAAAAGAAAAATTCGCGCCGTCGTTTTGCATTTTATCCAACACAAAAGTGGTAATCTCCTTGGCCTCTTCAGAGTGCAAAGCCTCTCCCCAGGCTTTTTGAATATATTCTGAAATAAAGCTACCAAGCATCGCATGGGTTAATCCCTGCGATTTAAGGCTTCCTTCATTTAATAAGCAATGCAGCACGCCGATGGCCAGCTGAGGAAGGCTGTATTGATACGGATTGGGGACTTTAAGCAACTGAAAAAACGGAAAGAAAACCTTCAGATTCTCCATTCTGACATCCATTTCTTCAATCAATTCATCGATAGCAAACATAACTGCCCTCCCTATATTATTGGTCAACACAAAGAGCAAACGGTCGGTTTCCTGATATCCTCCCTTTGCTCTGTTGTATTTTGAATCTGACATAGAATAATCAATAGTCTATGTCTCCCTTATTTGCAATATAATTTTTAAACTGAGCTAAATGTATTACCTCCTGTGGAATGCACAAGCCATCATATATAATCTTATTGATAGCCTGGGAATAATCATCCTCAAAGAAACTGCAAAAAACTTCAACGTGTTAACATGCACCTTCTGTTTCTCTTTGTGTTTTTGCAAAGAGGTATGAGCGGAAAGATCAATTAAATGAATCAAGGCCGCAGGTATATTGTCCTTAGCTGTGGAACAGACGCTGCAACACACGCTGGAGAAAAGGTTTTCTGGTTTCCGGCTCCTTCTTCTGTGTAACTTCTGCTTTTGGTTTGACATTGGCAGCATCGTCTTTCGAGGAATGGGCCTGGGTAGATCGAATGATCAGTTGTACTGGTTTCAGTTGCCCGGGAGAAGACTCTGCAATAATACTTGGCGGCGTTATATAATCCGCTTTTATATCAATTGACTGGTTTTCCTTCACGGGTTGCCTCGGCGTTATTGTGGCAGCATTATTGTTTCGAGCGGCAGCCTTGACTGCAGCATTCTTATTTTGAACAGATGGTTTAACTGCAGTATTCTTATTTTGAGCAGAAGAGTTAACTGCAGTTTCTTTGTTTTGCGGTTGTTTTACACCTAGTTTCGAAGCAGCTTGAGCAGACTTGTTCTTCAGCGAATGTGCCTCAACCCATTTTTCGATGGCAGCTTTGTGTTGATTGAGGTCGGACTCCGTAGGCAATTCCGCTTCCTCAATCATAGCTCCGATATGCTCTTCTATCTCATAGAGACTCATGATGTCATCGCTTGTAACCAGAGAAATGGCGCGTCCAACTTTTCCAGCTCTGCCGGTACGTCCAATCCTGTGCACATAGCTATCCTTCTCAATAGGCACATCATAATTAATCACCAGGGACAGGTCGTCAACATGGATACCGCGGGCAGCAACATCTGTAGCCACTAACAAAGAAAATTCTCCGTGCTTAAACTGCTCCATTGTCTTCAATCGTCTGGTTTGGGGGATTGTCCCATGCAGAGCCTGGGATACATATCCCTTTCGAGTTAAAAAGCTTTGCACCCTATCGACACCAATGCGTGTGTTGCAGAAGATCACACAGCTTTCCGGCTGCTCACTCAATAACAGACGGTTCAACTGGGTGTTTTTTTGATCGTGCTCTACACGGTAATATACCTGTTGTGTAGTATCCACAGTCATGGTATGAGATTCAATCTCGACAGTTACCGGGTTCCTCATGTTTTCCCGGCAGATTTTACTGATTTCCGGGGGAATGGTGGCTGAAAAAAGAAGGGTTACTCTATCTTTCGGGAGGGTTTTGATAATCCTCACTACCTGATCAATAAAACCCATATCCAACATCCTGTCTGCTTCATCAAGCACTAAAAAGCGTATATGATTGGTTTTCAGATTTCCATGAGTAATGTGATCAAATACCTTTCCCGGCGTTCCAGTTACAACAGAAACGCCCTTATTAAGGGCCTGAATTTCAACATTCATATTGTGCTGTCCGTATACAGCTGTTGTCTTGTGCGGAAGATGCTTTGATATCTGTTTCAGATCACTGTCCACCTGTACCGCCAGTTCCCGTGTGGGTGTAAGAATTAAACCCTGGGGACCTGCTGCTCCAGGATCAGTCAGTTGAAGAATTGAAACACCATAGACGGCTGTCTTGCCACTACCAGTTTTAGACTTTATAATCAGATCTTCCTGCTTCAGAATATGAGGAATCGCCTCGCTCTGCACCTCTGTCGGTGTCTCAAAGCCCATCTCATTTAAAGCCTTTAGAATGGGATGGGAAATGTCTAGATCATTAAAACTGCTTATCATTATTCTCTTCTTTCATTATTGCTATTTTTCATTATTATACCATGAACACCAGGACCGTTCTTCCTGTTTTACAAAAGCAATATTCATTTACATACAATAACAGCACATAGGCCAGACCTTTAGTTCAATTCTCTGTAAATATCTTAATTTTTATGCTATAAGCAGGACAAGCAGATATGTATGTCTAAATTGTAAAAAACCTACAAAGTTATTACAGAAATAACCTCACGGATCGATTCTGTTCATTAGTATTAAGACAGATAAATAGCTGTTTTATCAACGATGTAAAACAGCCCTGATAATGCAACAATCGCTGTCTGTGAACAACACGATGAAAGAGATATGGGCTTTACCAGCGAGGCCATGTCAAAACCTCTTGAAGCTTTGGGATATCGCGTTGTTGACAACATGAAAGTTATCGGCCATTATGAAAAAGGCTCAGTTGCTAAAAATGATGAAACACTTACACGAGCCAGACAATCCGGGGTGAAACTAGCCAAAACCTTGAAGCTCCGTAAAGAAGTAGAGGCTAAAATAAAATCGACAGAAATCAATCTATTTATAGGGAGCTGACATTAATGAAAAATCTCATACAGGTTTGTGGTGATCCAACCGTTGATTGGTTCAGAATACATAACGAAGACATCATTGTACGAGGCGGGGTGTACTATTGGAAAAAGCAGAAGCAGGTTTCAAAGGTTAGACTCAGTTCAAAGCCAGGCGGAAGCGCTATGGTTTTGCAATTGTTAAATGCCATGATTCCGGCTGAAACAGCCATGATTGCAGGCGTAAACCTCAACGAAAGAATCTTAAATACACCGATGAGTAACGAAATCACAACCTCTTGGACTGTATGGAAGGAGTTCCCGAACCCCGGGAGTAATCACACCTCATTTCGGTTGGAAAAGTGGCACGAATTTGAACCGGGTTACTGGAATTACTCCTCTGGAAAGCTAACCGGTCACCCTGATTTGCTCATTATTCAGGATAGCGACCTCGGATTTCGCACGTCTACAGAAGGATGGCCAGAGGCTTTATCAAATGAACAGGGAGAGAAAATTCCACGCGATATCATCTTCAAGCTGGGTCAATATAACGATCGTCGTGAGAATCTTCTACTGGATCGAATCAGTGCATTAGATCTGGAAGATCGAACGACGATCTTTACCACTTTGAGCGAATTACGCTCCTGCGCTGTAAAGATCGGGATATCTTTATCATGGGAAAGAATGTTGGAGGAGGTTGTTGCTGCTGTCCTTAGCCCCAATTGCCCATTTGTTGATGAAACAGGGAAGCATATCAAATATAAACAAGTCATTGTAAGCATTGGAGCCAGCGGTGCAGTAATTGTTGGTAGAGACATAAGCACATTGATCTTCGATCGCAGCGGACAGGAAGGGGATTTTGCCAACCGGTTGCCCGGACAAATGATGGGTTACAATACCTGTTTGGTAGGCGCACTTGCAGCTTATTGGGCAGAAAAGCCAGACGACATTAATTGGATCGAAGCCACCTGTATAGGAATAAAATTGGCTCGCGAACTACACGTCCAGGGTTATGAAATAATAGAAAAGAATCACAATCATTACTTAAGCTTTCCCAATCAATTGATCGCAGCTGCCTATTGGAAACTACGAGCAGGTGAGACCCTAACAGACAGTTTAACAAATGATCAGATTGACAATCTTGGTTGCTTTTCTATATTTAATGATACCATCAAGAAAAAAGCGGGCCGCGATAATTGGACCATTTTAGAACAAAACCTATTAAAAAATCAGATTAAAGTTGATTGTTCAGATGATTCCCAACGTGCAGTTAACGAATGCGCTCGGAATATCGTGGTCGAAGGTGCATTGGAAGCCTTACCGGATGTACCCGTTGAAACAATTGGCGCATGGGCCAGTGCTGATCGGCTGGAAATAGAAGGGGTTCGCAGTGTGCATAATGCGATGAAGGATTATCTCCAACTGAAACATCCCGACACCCCTTTATGTGTTGCTGTATTTGGACCTCCTGGATCGGGTAAATCCTTTGTGGTGAAAGAGATCGCTAAAGGCCTTGGCATAGAAGAAGCTGCACAGTTGACTTTTAACCTTTCACAATTTGAATCTTCAGCGGAATTACAAACTGCTTTTCATCAGATACGCGATCTCAATTTAAAGGGCAAAATGCCTTTGGTCTTCTGGGATGAATTTGATACCCCCCTGGACGGAAGACCATTGGGGTGGCTGCGTTACTTCCTGGCACCTATGCAGGATGGAGAATTTGCAGATCAGGGAACACCTCATCCACTAGGTGGTGGTATCTATGTTTTTGCTGGAGCGACCAGACATTCTTTTGAAAAATTTCAGGCCGGAAATAACCTTGAAGACCGAAATGCCAAAAAACCTGATTTTCTTAGTCGCCTCCGAGCCTACATAAATATCAGGGGCATCAACGGGAATCCGAATACGGTGGAAGATCGACTTTATCTGATCCGCAGGGCATTTATCTTAAGACAATATCTTGAAACCAATGCACCACAGATAAAAACAGATGGCCGGTTTGAAATTGAGGCAGGCGTACTGGATGCATTTCTACGGGTTACCAAATATTCTCATGGGGCCAGGTCTATGGAAAACCTGATTAAAATGAGTAGTCTGGCTGATAAACGCAAATTTGAATTATCGAGTTTACCCCCTGATCATATTGTTGAAATGCATGTAAACGTTGAAGAGTTTAACGCGCTGACCAGCCTAGCAAACCTCGAGACTCTAAAGATTGGGGTTGCGGGACATATTAACCTGGATCCAAAACAAATCGCACCACTTGAACAATCAGTATTGGAAGCCATCACTTTTATCGAGCAACAATTTCCTGAACATTATTTTACCGTTTTCTCGCCACTTGCTGTTGGTGCTGACCGTCTGGTTGCTCGTCAACTACTGGAAAGAGAAGCTTCCAGGTTGATTGCAGTATTACCTATTCCGGAAACTGACTACATCAATGACTTCGGGTCTTCCGATGATTATCGCATTGACAGACATGGAGCAGAACTTCGGCAGGAATTTAAATACTGGTTAACAGAGCGTGCCATTGAGATTATTAAAATGCCACCTTCGCCAACAAGAATGGCAGCTTATCTTAAAGCCGGTTACTTTACAGCCGAACACAGTGATATTCTGATTGTGTTATGGGATGGCAATAATGTTACCAATCGATCCGTTACTACTCAAATCGTTGAATGGGCCGAAAAGCTTAATAAACCCATTTGTCATATCTGGGCTGACAATTATAAAGAAGGTTTATCCAAACCAGAGCCAGCAGAGAAATGCAGTAAAATACGTCACAAAAATTTTCCTGGACAGGTATTAGGAATCTGGGAAAACATGTGATCGATGAGCATTTGTGTTCGTGTAAAAGTAATTAAATAATAATTTAGAAAGAGACTGCTACATTTGGCAGTCTCTTTTACATTCTAGAGTTCCAGAGAAAAATACACCTCATCAATATCTTCCTGTGTTATCCCAATATACCGCAACGTAACAGATGGGGCAGAGTGGTTGAAAATCTGCTGAAGTAATTCGATTGAACAGCCATTCCGATAAGCATGAAAGCCAAAGGTTTTTCTCATCGTATGCGTTCCTATGGGATCTTCAATTCCAACATCACGAGCTGCATGATTAATAATTTCATAGGCCTGAATACGTGAAATAGGTCTTGGCTTGCCAGATATATCTTTTTTCCTGCTTTCAAACAAATAAGTGTCTGCTTCAAATTCCCGCGATGTTAAATATTCCTTAATCGCTTTATGAGAGGTTTTGTTAAGCGGAAATCTTTTTTCCTTTCCTGTCTTTTTCTCTCTTATCAAAACATGATCCTTAATTTTACCTTTTTCAGTCATTACATCCTTGATCTGTAGTTTAAGTAAATCAGATACTCGCAACCCTGAATTTATCCCTAGAGTAAATAATAACCAATCGCGAATATTTTGTGACCATAGAATTTTTTTCACACTCTCTATCTTCCTGTATTCGCGAATCGGCTGGACGGTATTTTTTTGCAATATAACCAACTCCTTGATAACTAACATTATATCTTATTTTTATATAAAAGGTTAGATAAATCGAATCATAGATTTTTTAATTTATTAAAAAGTCCTCAAGATCGTTGATATTTGGGAGTTTGCGAGGTTTAAACGAATCTAACATAATTCAGTTATGTTAGATTCGCCAAATGACGCCTTGTTCAGTTTCGCCTATACCCGTAAACAATCGAAAAATACTTGTCGTTTCCAAAGCCGCCATAAAGGCGCCAGGATTATTTTCAAGGCGTATGTGTCGTCTATAGCATAACGTCTTTCTACGTGCACGATAGCGCGCCGCAATTTCTCTTCCAGGCGCTCGAAAATTAATTCTTTGAAGGAATACATCAAAAGCCGTCTGATTTTAACTTATGCTCTATTTGAGGGCGGTAAGATGAATCGTTTTAATTTTAAAATGGTCCTCCTTATATAGCTATTCTGTGTGTTATGAAAAGTATTTGTTTGAGCATGGACACAAATCTCTGTATTTCTTACTATATATTTATATAATTTCATATACCGAATACAGCAAACGAATACTCTTATTATCAAGCAAATGAATTAATGTTTTTCATCAATATAAGCTGATATCCTATTCCTGTGATGCAAAATCATTTAATAAGAACATTTTACCAGCTAATAACATAATTTATTTATGAAAAGGATACTGTGTCATGATAAACTATAAGAACAAGCAACGGAGGGAATCGAATGAAAAAAATACTTGTGGTGAATGACTGCCGATTAGAAAGAAGAATAATGAAGGATCTCCTTATTCAAATGAATTATTCAGTGGAATCCAGCAATGATATTAGTAGTATTGAAGCCATTGAACGTTTTCGACCAGATATCCTCATCGCTAATCAAACCATGGATTATATTCAAGGAACTGACCTCATTCGTTTGGTAAAGGATAAATATACAGATACCCGTTGTTACCTTTCTTCATGTAGTCAGTTACAACAGTCCGCTTTGGATAATGACGTGGATGGCTATTTCCAGACCCCGATTAGCCCTGAAGATTTAGATCTAATTTTAAGAGAAGACTATATACCAACTCAAACCACAAACAATCCCGCTAGTAAAAGCCCCACTACATTTCGCCTGGATAAGGAGTCCAGCAAAAAAGAGATACGCACTAAAAACCGATTATCCTTTTGTCCCTTTTGTGGAGAGCATATCCTAGATCAACCTGAAACTATTGTTTTTTGTCCTTTTTGCGGCAGCAAATTACCCTAACCAAAGCAATTACGCCTGGAAGCATAGCAATTAGCAATAATACAATCAGCATTAATGGTCTTAGGTTAGTAAGTCACCATGTTTCTAGTCACCTTTCTTTATAAGAACTTATTATCTGCATTTAAAAGAACCCGCTGCAATCAGCGGGTTCTTTTAAAACATTATGGCTGTTATAGCTAAAAATTATAAATATAAAGTGTCAATAATATCCTTATATTTTTCTTGAATTACTTTACTCTTTAGCTTCATTGAGGCTGTAACCTCACTAGCTTCCTCGGTTAACCGCCGGTTGAGCAGTTTGAACGTCTTGATCTTCTCATATTCTTCTACCTGATCGTTAACTTGATCAATTTCCGCCTGAATCATCCGTATAACAACTTCATTATTAATCACATCTGTTCCTACTTCAATTAGAGTCTTCATTCCATTGATCATCCCATACTAAGATATCATATAAAGCATCGGGGGTTTCGACAAAAAGTAACTTCAATTCACTGTGGTTCACAATCATAGTAGTTTCTCGTTGGGAAGTACTTGCATGAATAGAAGCGGTGGCACAGCCCGCCAGCAAACTAGATAGATCTGCCTAGGTCCATTGAGGTGAGGTCCGCGCTTTTATTCCCGTTAAATCACCAAGTTGAATACCTAACTTCATCATGCCCATCGCTAGATTCTCAATTCGGAATAACAGCTCATCATAGGTGATTGCTATCTATATTCCGTCTTCTTTATACATCTGGGCGAGTCTTCCGCCAAAGGCCGCTTTTGTGTTATAGAGCATTTTAGGAACGGTATGAACCTGTTCGTTAATTTTTCATTTAGTCCTAAAAATACGTTTTATAGAAATACGTTACAAAATATGTTGCCGGCAAAAACGCTAATAGTATGCAACATTTGTTTCTAAAGTAATTCAATATCTGGTATGATGATAATTATGGTTTACGTATAGAAGAAATGTAGGATGTGATATGTTTTGTCCAGTCAAAATGTTGAAGAAATAATAGAGAACACAAATGTACCAGATGATGATATTACTGCTAGCAGCAATAATAATGTTCATATGATAGAAATAGACGGCAAAGAAATCATACTGATTGGAACGGCCCACGTTTCCAAACGAAGTGCTGATGAAGTAAAAGAGGTTATTGAGGAACAAAAACCTGATACCGTTTGTATAGAGTTGTGTGAGAGTCGATATCAGAATATTTCTGACGCCAATAGATGGAAAAATACAGATATTTCAAAGATTATAAAAAGCGGAAAATCCATGCTGCTTCTGGTCAATTTAATCTTGTCTTCTTATCAAAAGAGACTAGCCGAGCAGTTTGGTATTAAACCCGGTCAAGAAATGTTGCAAGGGATTGCATCCGCAAAAGACATTGGAGCAACCCTCTGGTTAGCTGATCGCGATATCCAGGCTACCATGCAGCGAATATGGAGAAACGTTAGTTTCTGGGGGAAAATTAAACTCATTTTTCAGCTCGTTATAAGCATGTTTATTGGTGACGATGAAGATATCAGTGAAGAAAAACTGGAGCAAATGAAAACCAGTGATGCACTTACATCGGCTCTAGATGAAATGGCCCAATCGTTTCCGTTAATTAAATCAATCTTAATTGACGAGCGTGATCAGTATCTGGCCCAAAGAATAAAAGAAGCGCCGGGGAATAAAGTGGTAGCTGTACTAGGTGCCGGTCATATTCCCGGGATCAAGAAAGAATTATATAATGAACATGACTTGAACGCATTATCACAGGTGCCTCCTCCATCTAAAATTACTAAAATTGTTGGTTGGAGCATCCCGATAATCATTCTGCTCATTATTGCTTCAACATTTTCTGTTGACAGAGCTGCTGGGATTGACCAGATGATCGCCTGGGTTCTGTGGAATGGATCATTGTCTGCATTGGGGACGCTACTTGCTTTTGGTCATCCATTGTCTATCATAACAGCCTTTTTTGTCTCTCCCATCAGCTCGTTAAACCCTCTTTTAGCCGCGGGTTGGTTTGCTGGATTGGTCGAAGCGATAATAAAAAAGCCTAAAGTGGAAGACTTCGAAAACCTGGCAGAGGAAATCACCTCTCTGAAAGGTTTTTGGACCAATAAAGTTACCCATATATTGCTGGTGATAGCCCTGGCTAATCTTGGCAGCAGCATAGGAACCATGATCGGTGGAGTGGACGTAATCAGACATTTTATTAATGCTTTTTTCTAAATATCAAACCAGGTAACTCTCATAGCTTCGATGTGTTTAGATAATAAGAATATTTTTAACAGAGGATAACACTTAATCACGTTACCTCTGTTATGTTTATTTTCTGATCTTTTACACCCCTTTTGTATAACACAAACCCAGGTTGTAAAAAACTTTCCGCAGGGGAATCAATGTTACATATTGTAAAATAAGAATAGTTTACTTAACATTCAGTATTTTGTATTATAATAGTATGTAGGAATATTTTTACATTTTCTTATAGACTTAAACTTTCTGTTGGTGTGTCTGATCTGAAAATTATGAATCAATAAGAATAATCTTTAGCAGATGTGTATAGTTTTTAATACCTGACTAAATAAATGAAATAAG
The DNA here is from genome assembly GCA_034659475.1 of Bacillota bacterium. GTDB lineage: Bacteria > Bacillota > Syntrophomonadia > Syntrophomonadales > Syntrophomonadaceae > JAYEHK01. The sequence goes on from JAYEHK010000121.1 coordinate 69,645, forward strand.
GAGGTGAGTTTGGTCATTGGAGTCGTTTGCGAATTACCGCATTCAAACTATCAGAGTTCAATGACTCTTTAGAAAGGAGACGAGTTATATGAATAATAAAATAACAGCTACACTCGATGAAAATGGTCAAATTTCACTTCCTTTAGAAGCCAACCACTTTCTAAATTTACAAAGTTACGATTACCTAAAAGTAGAGATAAAATCAGACAGTATAATATTGATTCCTTTAAAGGCTATAGACGAAGAATCAATTAACCAATTTATTCATGAAGGTATACTGATTCAAACAATCTAATTTAGCTTTATTTAAAATTGTTTTCTTTACTTGAGGTTCAAAAAGACCAGAAATTCCGCTGGGTAATGCCAGCAGAACTTCTGGTCTTTTATATTCCCAAAAAACCAATCAATTTAATACGGTAAAGCGTTAAATGGTATGGTAAAGTTATTTTCAAAGGCATTATTGCAGCAGGACAGAGTTTTCGGCCATTTGAGATATGGATCATGGTTGCAGCGCTCTACCTTATGTTAACAATTCCGTTTAGCAGGCTTGTTGCATGGGGTGAGAAAAGAATGGTACAGACCTATTAGATAACTAGTAATGAGGGGCGTACCTTAAGGTACGCCCCTCATTACTAGTTATCTCGACGGTGAAAACATAAAAATCGGCGGTTTACCTTCTTTTACCTGTTCCGGATTATAATCATAATAAAACGGATCTTCATTTTCCATCTTATCAATAATATGTTTGTATGTTCTGTTTTTCATTTCACCTATGTTTAATCTGGATTTATTAAACGTTCTTCCGAAAGCAACAGCTTCTTCAATTGTTTTTTCACGGGTTTCACAGGCCTTAATGATGACATCATGTTTTTCAAGCTCTGCTGCTCCAACTTTTTCTCCTGAGAATTTCATTCTAAGGAAGAAAGAATAAGGCATGATACGTTTCATCCATTCAATCATTGAAGGAGCAAACTGAATACCTAGATCAACTTCTGGAAAACAGAAGTACCCTCTATCAGCTCTCATAAATCTGAAGTCGCACGCGCCGGCCAGCATTGCTCCGTTACCGAAAGCATGACCTGTGATTGCTGCAATCGTCGGAACCGGAGCCATCATCAGCGCTCTAAAAACGTCACCCTGTCTGTATAACCATTTGCTAATTCCTGGAAAGTCATTTTCACTCTGGGCTTTCATCATCCATTCGATGTCAACGCCCAGGCAGAAGTTTTTCGGATCACTTGAAGTGAGGACCATTGCTTTCACATCAGGGTCAGCCATAATTTCCGCATGCGTCTCCATCATCGCTTCTGCCCAATCTGGATTGTGCCTGTTTTCTCCGTTATTCATTGTCATAATTGCAACCGTGCCGTCTTTTTGCCACTCTACTATAGCCATAGTACCCTCCTTAATAATTACATATTTATTGTTATTTAAAAGCAAACACCTTTTACATTTTTGGTATAATTCCGACATTTTCACTATTCTTCTTAACGGAGCCATTTTTTTGCAGGAATTCAGGTATTAATTAATCATATTTTTGCGCCGGGTGTTTCAATATTTGTGATAGATAGTAATTTGCTTTTCCCCCTTTCACAGTATATCACAAACTATATTTCGAATAAATAAATTACGGATCTTTTTTATTATACATGCTATAATTATATATGCTATAATAGAAGAAAGAGAAAATTGAATGCTAAACAATTTAAAATGAATACAATTAAAAATAATTATTTAAGGAGGTTGTCATGAGTTTATTACTTAACCCTAAAAAGTACCAGGACAGGAACTATCCTGACGCAAGATCAAAAGAGATCATGCTGAAAACTATTGAGTGGTTTGAAGAGAAAGGCTTGGCAAAACAAAAAGAACAATATCATGCACATGAGTTCTGTGAGGATTTTCAAGAATTCGTAACCAAAGAGGGTATCTTCGAGACACTGTTCCTCCCAAAAGGTTATGGCTCTGATCCAGACCAGTACTACAGCACCTATAGGATGTATGAATTCTCAGAGATATGTGGATTCTATGGCCCGGCATATTGGTACACCTATCATGTATCAACACTCGGCCTCGACCCTGTATTGTTAGGCGATAATGAAGACGCAAAGCACAAGGCTGCAGCAAAGATGAAAGACAATGCTCTCTGCGCATTCGGTCTATCTGAAAAAGAGCACGGCGCAGATATCTACTCATCAGAAGTTATGCTTACTCCCCAGGAAGACGGAACCTATCTGGCTAACGGAAGCAAATATTACATTGGTAATGGTAACGTTGCAAGTACAGTAACAGTATTTGGGAAGTTTGCTGATACCGGTGACTATGTATTTTTTGCTGTAGACTCTGCTCATCCTAACTATGAATGTGTAAAAAATATTATTGATCAAAACCAGCAGTATGTTGCTGAATTTGCACTTCATGATTATCCAATTACAGAAGCTGACATCTTGTCCAAAGGACCAAAAGCATGGGATGATATGCTGAACACCATTAACATCTGTAAGTTCAACATCGGTTCAGGGGCAACAGGCATCGTTACGCATTCATTCTACGAATCTCTTAACCATGCTTATCACAGAAAGCTTTATGGTAAAAAAGTAACCGATTTTGCACACGTAAAAAGACTATTCTCAGATTCCTGGCTCAGAATTATGGGTATGAAACTGTTCGGCCTCAGAGCAACCGATTACATGAGAGTTGCCAACGAGAACGACAAAAGATACCTTCTCTTTAACCCAGTTATGAAAATGAAGGTTGCCATCCAGGGTGAGACAGTCCATGAACAACTCTGGGATATCATTGCAGCCAAAGGTTTTGAAAAAGACATGTTCTTTGAGCAGGCCGTCAGCGAGCTTAGAGGATTCCCAAAACTTGAAGGTACACGTCACGTAAACATGGCCTTAATCGTAAAACTTATTCCCAGCTATATGTTTATGCCGGGTGAATTTGAGGAAATTGGAAGAATCACAGATAACAGAAATGATGACTTCCTCTTCCATCAGGGACGGACCAGGGGCTATGCAAAGACCAAGTTCAATGACTTCAATGTTGCTTATAACAGTCTTGCACATCTGCCTAACGTTAAGGTCTACATGGAACAGATTGAAGCTTACAAAGAATATCTCATGGTTTCAGACAAAGACCTCGGCAAACAGATGTTAGACTTTGATTACCTTCTTGCTGTTGGTGAACTCTTTACAATGGTTGCTTACGGCCATCTGATTATTGAGAGTGCAAAAATTGAGGGTGTCAGTGATGAGGTCATGAACCAAATGTTCGACCTCTTTATCAGAGATTTCTCAGCCTACGCTGTTGAACTTTATGGCAAACCGCTCAACACAGATGCACAGCTCGAAACCATTATGAAAATGATCAAGAGACCTGTTGTAAATCAAGCAGAATTTGAAAAAGTGCTTAATGAAGAGGTTTACAGCCTGGTTGATGTTTATGAGCAGAATGCCTAGTTCCAGATAAAATTTACCGATTATAAATAATGATTAGAAGGGCTCTCCAAGTGAGAGCTCTTTTTCTGTTCGTTGATATTAGATTTGAGAGAAATCGCTTTTACCATATAATTTTATATATCTCACAAGAACTATCCCCGTGATATAAATGCTCAAGTGATTATGTGCAAGGTGTTTTCCAGACTAAATGATAAAAAATAACCTGGTATTCAGGTAAATGTAACGCTAACGACCTATAATTGTATCAAACGTGCCTTATAAGCCTTCATTTCAGTGTAATAACCACTCTGCATAATGTATTCATATCTATTTTCATAGATTTTTATCTAAATCAGGATTAAACTAATGCAAGTTATTAATTTTTTTTGATAAAATATGTAATTAAAAGACAATATTAATAGGAATGAATTTATTGTGCAGGAGGAAGAATATGCCGAATAGATCTGACGCAGTATTGCCTAATCTGGGCGGTCAATCAGCCTTGAATTTATGTTCTGAGCTGAGCAAATCGGGTGTTTTTGAAAAATACGGCGTAGAGGTAATCGGCGTACAGATTGACGCGATCGAACGGGGCGAGGATCGTATCGCCTTTAAAGAAACCATGAATCGACTCGGTATTGAAATGCCCCTCAGCAAGCCAGCCTACAGTGTTGAGGAAGCCGAAAAAATAGCTGAGGAATTAGGATATCCTGTGGTAATCCGCCCTGCCTACACCATGGGAGGCACCGGCGGAGGACTGGTCTATAATGTTGAAGAGTTACAGACGATAGCGAATCGCGGCATCACCGCCAGCATGGTTGGACAGATTCTGGTTGAGGAATCTGTATTAGGCTGGGAAGAGCTTGAACTGGAAGTCGTTCGGGATGCTAAAAATCAGCTGATTACCGTTTGTTTTATTGAAAATATTGATGCCATGGGTGTGCACACCGGCGATTCCTTCTGTTCAGCCCCCATGTTGACCATCAGTCCAGAGCTTCAGGAGCGATTGCAAAGATATGCTTATGCTATTGTGGAAGCTATCGAAGTGGTTGGCGGAACCAACGTGCAATTCGCACATGATCCCAAAACTGGACGCGTGGTCATTATCGAGATCAATCCACGCACATCCCGTTCTTCTGCATTAGCTTCCAAAGCCACCGGCTTTCCGATCGCCTTGATTTCTGCGATGCTGGCTGCAGGTTTGACTTTGGACGAAATTCCCTACTGGCGGGAAGGTACGCTGGATAAATATACACCCTCAGGTGACTATGTCGTGATTAAATTCGCTCGCTGGGCCTTTGAAAAATTCCCCGGCGCCCAGGATAAGCTAGGGACACAGATGCGCGCTGTGGGCGAAGTGATGAGTATCGGTAAAAACTACAAAGAGGCCTTTCAAAAAGCCATTCGTTCTCTGGAAATCAATCGTTACGGTCTGGGATTTGCCAGGAATTTTAATCAGCTTTCCCTTGAAGAATTACTATCTTTATTAGCAGAACCAACGAGCGAACGTCAATTTATTATCTATGAAGCATTACGTAAAGGGGCAGATATCGAAGACCTATTCCTATATTCGCAAGGCAGCCATAAAATATAAGGTTCCTTAAGTACCACCATGGCAGCAGCCTTGGCCAGCGCAAAAGGCATCGCTGCCTATAAAGAAAACAATCATCCTGAAAACAAGTTGAAATCTCTGCAGGAATACCATGCAGAGATTACTGATTAATACAAAATTGTTACGAATAATAAACTGATAACGTGATTCTATAAAAGCCCATACCACAGAAGGTATGGGCTTTTTTCATGATCCAAAGGTCTACATTCTGGATGAACCAACGAATGGACTAGATCCATTTATGCAAAACATTTTTATGGACTTAGTGCAGGAAGAGAAACAATGAGGCAAGACGATACTAATGTCTTCCCATATCTTCGAAGAAGTTGAAAGAAGCTGTGACCGTGCCGGTATTATTCGAGAAGGTAAAATAGTAGATGTGGAAAATGTAAAAGCACTGGGTGATATGAAAGCAAAAATGTATGTGATTTCTTTTGGCTCCAGTGCAGATGCAAAGACATTTCACAGCAGTCATTATGATACCTCTAAGATATCTGAAACGCAGGTTAAGGTATCAGTCAGTTATCCATATCAGCAATTTTTCCAAATGTTGTCCACCTATGATGTGACTGAGTTAGAAATGAGACAAGAGTCTTTAGAAGATGTTTTCATGAAATATTATGGAGAGGCGGGTGGAACTCATGAATAAAACACTATTTATCGAAAATATGAAATCAAATTGGGGCATTTTCACATTTGTTGCTGGGATGCTGTTAATCTATGTGACGACGAGCGTCACGATGTTTGACCCAGAGGGCGCGGAAGTGATGCAGGCTATGCTTAAAATGTTGCCGGAAGGCATGATGAAAGCCTTTGGCTTTGATGACCTTGGTACTGATCTAACTTCTTATTTAGGCGCTTATCTGTATGGGTTTATTTTCTTGATATTTCCTTTAATATACACCGTTATATTAGCCAATAAACTGGTAGTAAAACATATTGAAAGTGGCTCTATGGCTTATTTATTAACAACCCCTAATACAAGAGTGCGTATTATTCTAACTCAGGCACTATATTTGATCAGCAGCACATTAGTATTGATGGCAATTGAAATAATTGTTTTAATAGCTATGGCACAAACCAAATTCCCAGGGCATTTGGATATTGCCAACTTCCTGGCATTGAACCTGGTGACCTTCCTGGTGTTAATCGTTGCAGGCGGGATTAGCTTCCTGTTCTCCTGTATGTTTAATGACACCAAGAACGCCATTGCTTTTGGTGCCGGGATTCCCATTATTTTCTTTGTGCTAAAAATGGTTAGTGAAATCAGCGAAAAGGTTGAATTCTTAAGATATTTCAGCATTTATTCACTGGTTATGCCAGACACAATTATGAATGATGGAAGCTATACAACGATTGTGTGTTTAATCCTTGTTAGCGCAGCAGTTATTTTATATGGCAGTGCAATCTGTCTCTTCAACAAGAGAAGTTTAGCAATATAGTGTGTGCATTCTGTTCTCCTCTCAATGTCTCCTCGCCTTTAATTCTATAAAATAGCTTTTTTCCTGTTACAACAAAGGATAGAATTAGATTAAACAAATTTCAAGGAACAATTGATCAATAATGTTCTCGTTTAACCGTTAAAAAGGGAGGTAATAGAATGTATGCAAATCATGTGAAGGATATTGAGAAAATAGTGCCGACAGCACCCGGTCTGGCAAATGCGGTTCGCCAGGTTCTGGTTGGCCCGGAACAAGGATGGGAAAGCTGGGTGATGCGATTATTTACCCTAGGAGAAAACGGACATTCTCCGCGTCATGTTCATCCCTGGCCACATAGTTACTTAATTTTTGCATAGGAATCAATGAATGATATTTTGATTAAAGGAGCCTGCTTATATGGATATATCCAGAAAACGAACCTTTAGGAGTTTCGGCCAGTTTTTTCAGGAGTTATTTTTCCTGTTGAAAAACAACAAACAAATAAAATCAGCCTTTCGAAACACTGATATTTCACCCACCTTCCAGGAACGCCTGATGCTGGCAGTGACCTCTGTTAATGACTGCCGTTATTGTTCTTATCACCATACCCAAATGGCGCTGCAGGAAGGCATCAGCGCCGAAGAGGCTGGAAAACTACTGGAGGGCAGCGTAGATAATTGTCCGCCTGAAGAGGCTACTGCTTTGCTGTACGCCCAGCACTGGGCAGAAAACGATGGGAATCCAGATGCTGAAGTCGTCCAAAGAATTATTGATAATTACAGTAAACAAACCCTACATGACATAGATATGATTTTGCACATGATCAGGATGGGCAATTATTCTGGAAATGCCGTGGATATGATACGCGCAAAATTTTCCTTCAGAAACAAATAACCCTCTTTTGTCAGATCAGTACAGTGATAGACTGCGGCTTTTAAAAAACAGCACACCACTTGTTAAACACAAATGAGGCACAGGTACGGTTCTTTTGCTTTCCTTTCATCATGTGGTTAACGCATGAGAAGGAGAGACGAAAAAACTGCCTCTGTGCCTCACATTATTTTACTCTACATATATAACAAGTGTATTCATTTATGTTATGATTATAAAAATTATAATCATAACATAAACTATTTATTACCAAATGAAATGTAGGAGAAGGGATTGCACAAGAAAAAATTTCAGCCTTAGTGCAGCAATCCCATTGGAAAAAATCTGAACATGCGGAACATAAGTGCATAAGGAGGAAGCACACATGCACGATTTAACCAAGAATTTACCAATCTGGCGAGACTGTGACAAAGACTGGGATGTGGAGTTTGCAAAATATCTTGACGAGAACAAAACCCTCGCATATATGATGCTGAAAAACGCGAAAATCTATAAAGATGCGAATGTGCTCACACAAAAAAATGTAAAAGGTGAGTGGGTATAATGTGAAAACTCGTGAATGTCCAGCACTCTTTTCCATCTTATTTGAGAAAGAGCCGACTATCATACCAGTTTGTTTTTGCAGCGTCCAGGCCTTTTTTTGCGAAAAAATTATTTGGAAAAGCCTTACACCCCCTGGTTTCATGCAGGATGTAAAGTTATGCTTCAGCTCTGGGACGTCCGTTTTAGATTTAATGATTATTTTTGCTTTTTTCGGGATTTGATTAAGTATGACAATATAAAATAATACGTGATAATTTCCTCAAATATCATTGGCAATTTTCTCTGCTGTGAAGATTTGCTCTCAATTTAAGCTTTGTACTTATTACCTTTTTTGCTGACAGCTTTGGTGACCAATAGACTTTTATTCTGTATTATTAATTATATTACATTGTTAATAATACTTTATTAAATATTACAACATATTACAAATGTATAGTGGAGGTTCATAGATAAACCCTCTGCGGTGGTTCTGCGAAAAGCCAGTATTTTATGCAAAGTTGCTGCAAAATGTGGAATAAAAGTACAGCAAACATTTTCTCCTAGGATATAATTATATATCCATTCGTTAAGATTATCAATGAAGCGGTAAATGAATGTACGTATTCAAGAAAAAAAGGCAAAGCCACGGTTAATAGGCACGCGATACCATGGACTGAAAATAAAACATTAGAGGGGCACTTCTGTGCTCAAAACTGAACGGGTTAGTTGGCATGAAACCAATAAATGTTAGCTACTAGATTAATAATACACCAATAACAAGCGTTTTTTTTGCCCCAGGTGGGGCAATGTGAAATCGCAAAATAGTTTTCACACAGCCTGACGTCTCCTTGTCACTTAGCTTCTCCAGTACTTCCTATCCAGACTCCTATATTGTAGGGCTTCCCTTAGATGCTGTAATAGAATGTTTTCGTAAGCTTCCATGTCCGCTATAGTACGAGATACCTTGAGAATACGGTCATAAGCTCGGGCACTCATTTTCAGCTTGTCAAAGGCATTCTTTAACAGCAATTCTGATTCATCATCCAAACGACTGTATTTCTTCACATCAGCCGGGCGCATCTGTGAATTCAAACTTATCTTATGACGGGCAAAACGCTTTTTTTGTATCTCTCGTGCTAGCATTAATTTTTCCCGCATGGCGGCCGAACTCTCGGCAATTCCTCGATCCCGCAACTGTTCATAATTAACCCGAGGAACTTCCACATGCAGATCCATCCGGTCCAGTAATGGTCCGCTAATACGTCCCAGGTACTTTTGAATCTGCAGTGGGGTACAGGTACATTCCAGGTCCGATCCGAAAAAGCCACAGAGACAGGGATTCATAGACGCAATAAGTGCAAAGTCAGCGGGGTAGGTATGCGTGGCCTGAGCGCGGGCTACGGTAACTACTTTATCTTCCAATGGCTGACGAAGAGTCTCCAACACATCCCGACTGAACTCGGGAAATTCATCTAGAAATAAAACTCCATTCTGAGCCAGGGATATTTCTCCTGGACGAGGGATTCTTCCCCCACCTATGACTAGCTACCGAAGCATTTTTGTGAGGACCCCGAAAAGGACGGATGTCGATCAGCGGGTGTTCGGCATCCAGTAAACCGACTACTGAATAGATACGGGTGGTTTCCAGCACTTCCTCGCGGCTCATTTCCGGCAAAATACCCGGCATACGTCGGGCCAGCATGTTTTTGCCACCACTTGGTGGGCCAATGAGCAAAATATTATGAGATCCTGCCGCTGCCACCTGCATGCCTCGCTTAGCTGTTTCCTGTCCTTTCACATCGGCAAAATCAGCTTGATTTTTTGCCAACCCATCCCGCTGATAACTGCTAGTGCTTACGGATGGCAAATTAGACATACCTTCTAAGTAATTGCATATCTCCCGCAGGTTATTGGCGGTAAGCGAATAACCTTCACTAACCAGGCCAGCTTCCTAGCTATTACCTGGTGGAATAATGAAAAGAAAGTCTGGATCTGATTTGAGCAGTTCCAGGCTCATTGGCAGAACCCCAGAAAATTTGACGCAGGTTGCCATCCAGGGAGAGCTCACCGGCAAAATATGGTTTTTCGTCATTAGTAATAGACAATTGCTCCGAGGCTATAAGGATACCCAGCACAATCGCCAGGTAAAATTGCTGCCTTCTTTTTTAAGATCAGCGGGAGCCAGGTTAACAATGATTTTGCGGTTGGGAAAATCAAAGCCTGAGTTTTTTATGGCAGATTTAACTCGCTCGCGGGCTTCCTTTAATGCCGCTTGAGCGAGTCCGACCAGTTCAAAGGCGGGTAAACCGTTCTTGATGTCTACCTCTACCCTTACTGGAATTGCTTCTATACCATTAATAACGAGTGTATTAGTAGCAGATAACATTATACTTCTCCCCTGTGTTATTTTAAAATATATATTTCTACCATTATTTGTAAAATACTGCTATAGTGACCTTCTTCTCAAAAACTAATCCACCTGCAATGTTAGTCTGAAGTACAATAAAAGCAGGAGGGTGATCTAATCTTATTGCCTTTCTGGCCTGGTCAAGGCTACACTTACCTCCTCTACAACGATCCAAAGCCACTTACAGCTTCATGATAAGGCTGTCCTTTCATTCCAACTTATTGGCAATTATGATTAAAACGCGATGCAACGGGTGTATATCTCAAGAATACTCTTGGGAATTAGAAATAATTATTAGGGCTGGTAATGAAAGCCTGGACAGCAATACCGGAATTACTACGGCAGATTACAAGTACGTATATATTTAGCAATGTTATTACAAATATGATAATATTTGTAATAACATTGCTAAATATATACGTACTTGTCGGTAAAAGCCTTATCACGTTTGTAATTGAATATATCATTAAAAGGGGGCTATGCTATGTTTGATATTTTCATGCCCCCCAGAAAAAATTTAGCGATGAAGCTCAGGATATGATCGAATCTGTAACACGTGAGCTTTCGGTAATTAATTATATAGAAATAAGAATAAGGGGGTAGAAGTAATGGGGGAAAGGAAATGGCACAAACATTACGCAAAGGGGGTAGGGGCAAATATCAGATTTAAAAATGAATTTCTGCAGGATCAACTTGAAAGAAATGCTAGGCAAACACCTGACAAGGCTGGACTTATATACAATGACGCGAAAATAACTTATAGCGAACTCAACAATGCAGCAAACCGCTTTGCCAACGCGTTATTAAAAATGGGAATAAAGAAAGGTGATCGGGTCGCACTTATCATGCCTAATATACCGCAGTTTGTTATGGCGGCATACGGTGTATGGAAGACCGGAGCGGCGGTTGTACCCCATAATCCCATGTATACGGACCCGGAACTAAAATCACAGCTCAACAATTCCGGCTGCAAAATTGTAGTAGCCTTGGATCTTCTTACGGATAGAATAGTAAATTTAAGAAACGAAACCCATGTTGAGAAAATAATTGTAACCAAGTTGACGGATTATCCAGAACCAGTAAATGCAAAAGAAGCTAACCAAAACAATGGAAAGATAGATGGTGTTTATGAGTGGATGGATCTTCAACAAAATAATACCGTAACAGATACCAAAATGGACCTGGATATTGACAGCCTTTGTTTGCTCATGTTTACCGGTGGAACTACGGGCGTAAGCAAGGGAGTAATACTTTCACACAGAAACTTCTCTATCATGGTAGAGATTTTTACATCCTGGTTCACGCCGCTTCACAGCGGTGAGGTCGTAGCGATAGGCTCCATTCCGTTTTTCCATGTTTATGGGCTGGGTGCCAGCATGATGTCCTGTGTCCAGAGGGGATGGACCAATGTTCTCATACCTAGACCGGACGCACTTGCTATCATGCAAGCCATACATAAATATAAGGCAAGATATATTCCAACGGTACCGACAATTTTTTACGGCGTAATGAACCACCCCGATCTTGAAAAATATGAACTTTCCTCAATTGACGTATGCCTCTCAGGTGCTGCTCCGTTGTCCGCCAGAGCTGAAGCATAACATTACAGGTCCGATAAAATCAAGAGTGTAAGGTTTTTGCAAAGAACTTTTTCTTGAAACAGAACTGGACTAAATTAAATTCATATGTTATGGTAGCCTTAGAAAGGTAGG
>JAYEHK010000122.1:0-12490 GCA_034659475.1 Bacillota bacterium
TGCCTACGCTTAAATACACCTGTTACCAGACGCATTCCAAGGCTAGCTACGAGTGGTTGGCTAAACCTTTCTCGGCGGGCTTCCCACCCGCTTTATATCACGACCTTGCTCGGCCGCTCCGTTAATCAGCGTTAAAATCGTTCCCATCCCCTGTAACAAATGGGGTCTGACCCCAAAATGTACCAAAATGTAACATTATTACTCACAAGTTTACTTTCATTGGTGGTTGTGCCGTGCGGACATGGGTGGTTCCCCTGTGGAAAATAATATTAGTGTGTTTGAATGTATAGGTTTCCATTGGATGAAATGTTCCTTCAACACTTCCGTAATCCCCCAGTATGAACATACCGGCATATACTTAAACTATTGTTACAGGAAACTAATTTCCGCTTGACGGGCATGCAGGCAACTGTTATAGTTTTGATGTATTTTCGCAATTTTTTGACAAAGGAGGTTTTCCTATGTCTGTTGTAATTATTACAGATAGCACCTCATATCTATCACCTGCAATTATTGATCAATATCAGATTAAACTGATCCCTTTAAATATCCATATTAACGGAGAGTCTTTTAAAGAAGGTCAAAAATACACAAACGAAACATATTATAATCTTTTAAAGAACAACCCCATATTTCCAACCACATCACAGCCATCTACAGGCGAATTTTTAGAGGTTTTTGAACAATTGCTCCCTGGCGACCAAGCACTGATTATTTTAATATCCTCTGGCATATCGGGTACAGTTCAGTCTGCTCAAATTGCACGCAGTATGGTCACCACACCAGACGTATCCATCACGATTGTTGATTCCGTGTATGCTGCAATGGGTCTTGGATTTCAGGTCATTAGGGCCTGTGAACTTCTCGAAGATGGAAAAAATATTGCTGAAATCGTTGATGAACTAAACCGCATACGCACCAGAATGCAGTTGTTTTTTGTTGTTAATGATTTAGAATACCTGTCCAGAGGAGGAAGAATCAGTAAAATAGGGAGTGTTGTCGGAAACATTTTGAAGCTCAAACCGGTGCTTTCCCTTGAAGATGGTGAAATCGGATTGTTTGAAAAGGTAAGAACATTTCCCAAAGCAGTTGGCCTCATACGAGATCAACTTATAAAAGAAAAATCACATATTGAAAAGATCTGTGTCATCCATGTAAATGCTCCTGAACTGGCAGAAGCGTTAAAAAAGGAACTTGAAGCCATTTTTACCATTCCAATAATCATTAGCGAACCCGGCCCGGTCATAGGCTCCCACGTCGGCCCTGGCACCATTGGGCTGTGCTATTATTAGACGATGATGCCCCTACAACAACCTTAAAATCCTCCTGTTTGAATGCATATTACTTATTATAGTGGACCCAATGTTACAAAAAAACAAGAGGGCTAAAGCCCTCTTATTTTTTAAATCCTACATTATTTACAATTTCATAGATCTGTTCCCACTTATTCATGGTGTACAGATGAACCCCTGCCACCTTATTGGTTAACAAATCGTCTACCTGCTGACTGGCATATTCAATGCCAGCTTTCTCCATATCCTCTGGCTTATTTTCATATTTGTCCAGCAGTTTTAACAGCTTTCCGGGTATCGATGTACCGGAAAGATAAATCATTCTTTTTATTTGTTTAGCATTCAAGACCGGCATAATCCCTGGTACAACAGGAACGCTGATCCCCATTCGCAGTACCCGTTCAACGAATTCATAAAAGATACGGTTGTCAAAAAACAGCTGGGTAATCAGTGCGTCAACACCCGCTTCAACCTTCTGTCGCAAATAAAACAGATCATCTGTCAAGCGCGGGCATTCAGGATGTCCTTCGGGGTAAGCTGCCGCAACAATGCCAAAACTTTCTTTGCGATTGATCTCTTGAATGAGCTCAATCGCATGTTCATATTCCTGCTGGCTATAATCAAAATCAGGAGCATTCTCCGGCGGATCCCCACGAAGCGCCAGGATATTATCTATCCCCTCTGTCAGCATTTGATCCATTATTCCATCCAGTTCCTGTTTTGTATGGTTCACACAGGTTAAATGCGCTAGCGATTCAATCCCATATTCCTTTTTAATCCTTGATGCAATCTCAACTGTTCTTCCTCTGGTTGCCCCTCCAGCCCCATAAGTAACACTAATAAAGCCTGGTTTTAGATGCTGGAGCTGATCCAGTGTAGCAAATACCGTTTCCAGCGAATAATTCGCCTTAGGTGGAAAAACCTCCAGTGACAAAACTGGCTGGTTTTGTTTATATAATTCCTTTATCTTCAACGTTCCTCACCCCTCATCGGTTCAGCAGTACTTCTTGTTTGCATTGCCTGGACAACCATGCGTGTGCTAGCCTTACAGGTTCTTTATTAAAGCATCTGCAAATTCAGAGCACTTAACCTCGGTTGCCCCTTCCATAAGACCAGCAAAATCATGGGTCACGACTTTACTGGCAATCGTTTTCTCAATGGATTGTATAACCAGATCTGCTGCTTCATTCCAGCCAATATGCCGTAACATCAATTCGCCCGATAAAAGTAAGGACGATGGATTCAGCATATCTAATCCCGCAAATTGAGGCGCCGTCCCATGGGTGGCCTCAAAGATTGCATGCCCGGTTTCATTGTTTATGTTTACCCCAGGTGCAATCCCAATACCGCCTACCTGGGCAGCCAGGGCATCAGATATGTAATCCCCATTTAAATTTAACGTTGCTACAACCTCATGTTTCACAGGTTCAGTCAAAATTTGCTGCAGAAAGATATCGGCAATCGAATCTTTAACCAGAATTTTACCACCATCCAGCGCTTCTTGCTGCGCAAGATCAGCAGCCTCTGCTCCCTGGTTTTCTTTCATTCGATAATACTGTTCCATTGTAAATGTATATTCTCCAAATTCCTGTTCTGCGACCTCATAGCCCCATTTTTTAAAGGCCCCTTCGGTATACTTCATGATATTGCCTTTATGTACAATGGTTACCGTTTTCCTACCTTGCTCGATGGCGTAACCTATAGCCGCTCTAACCAGACGTTTACTTCCCTCTTCAGAGACTGGTTTTATTCCAATCCCGGATGTTTCAGGAAAGCGTATTTTATCCACACCCATATCATTGATCAGGAACGTAAGGATCTTTTGCACCTCCGAACTTCCCTGTGCAAATTCAATCCCTGCATAGATATCCTCGGTATTCTCACGAAAAATCACCATATCCACATCCTGGGGCCGTTTAACAGGAGAAGGAACCCCGTCAAAGTGTCTGACTGGACGTAAACAAACATATAGATCCAGGGTTTGTCGCAGCGCAACATTTAAAGAACGAATCCCACCACCGATCGGGGTGGTTAGGGGCCCCTTAATGGCAATAAGATATTCACGAATAATATCCAGTGTTTCCTGCGGAAGCCACTCACCCGTGATATTAAAGGCTTTCTCCCCGGCCAGTACCTCTTTCCATACAACCTCTCTCTGCCCTTGATAAGCCCTTTGCACAGCAGCATCTATCACCCGTGAGGCCGCATCCCAGATCTCCGGTCCGATCCCATCACCGATAATAAAAGGAATGATGGGATGCGCGGGTACCTTCAATACGCCATTAGCAACCGTTATTTTTTTACCCTCTACAGCAACATTGGTCAATGTTAAAACCCTCCATACCCTCTATTCCAGATTAAAGCCACCATGTTTTTTGAAATGCTCTACCAGGCCACCTTTATTCAATATTTTCAACATGACAGAAGGAAGCGGTGTAATTGGTACATTTATCCCTTTGGTCAGGTTTTCCAAAACACCTGCTTCCAGATTAATCTTTAATTCATCGCCCTCTTCGATGCCATCTGTATCACATTCAATAAGGGGAAGTCCTGTATTGATACAGTTCCGATAGAAAATACGAGCAAACGATTTGGCAATCACCGCACCGATATCTGCATTGATAATCGCCAGCGGCGCCTGTTCTCTAGAGGAACCACAACCAAAATTGCTGCCCCCTACAATGAAGTCGCCTTTTTCTATTTTACTATAAAAATCAGGATCAAGATCCTCCATAACATATTTCGCAAGTTCTTTCATGTCCAGCGTCTTGAATTTGTGACGCCCCGAGATAATATAATCTGTATTTATATCGTTACCAAACTTATGCACTTTACCCTGTAGTTCCATGCCCATCCTCCTTACAAAAACTCTCTGGGATCTGTAATTTCACCGCAAAGTACAGAAGCTGCAACAGTAGCCGGTGATCCCAGATATACAAAGGCATTTGGATTGCCCATTCTCCCCTTAAAGTTTCGATTTGCAGTTGATATTACATTCTCCCCGTCGGAAGGAACGCCATTATGGGTTCCTACACAGGGTCCACAACCAGGTGTTACAACGGCTGCCCCTGATTCAACAAAGGTTTGAATCAGTCCTTCACTCATCGCCTGCAGCATTACCTGTCGGGAAGAAGCCGCTACCACCAGCCTGGCATCACGATGAATTTTTCGTCCCTTTAAGATACTCGCAGCAATACGCAGATCTTCAATACGGCCGTTGGTACAGGTACCAATAACACCCTGTTGGATCTTCGTACCTGCTACCTGACTAATCGGAGATACATTATCTACGGTGTGTGGTTTTGCAATCTGGGGTTCCAGATTAGATACATCATATTCCTTCACCCTGGCATATACAGCGTTTGCATCTGCTTCTACGGGTGTGAATTCATGGGAGCTATGGGCTTTCACCCAATCAATGGTCTTCTGATCCGCTCGCATCAAACCACATTTGGCACCCATTTCTATCGCCATATTAGAGATCGTAAATCGAGCCTCTACGGATAGATTGTCAATGGCTTCTCCAACATATTCAGCCGCCATATAAGTCGCACCATCAGCGGTAACGTCACCAATGAGGTATAGGATTAGATCTTTGGAATAGACCCCCTTAGGAAGCTTACCATTTAAAACGAATTTAAAGGTTTCCGGCACCTTGAACCATAGCTTCCCGGAAGCAATCCCAGCTGCTAAATCAGTAGAACCTACACCCGTTGAGAAAACATTAATCGCCCCATAGGTACAGGTATGAGAATCAGCACCAATAACAAGATTTCCGGGAACCACATGTCCCTGTTCCGGGAGCAGCTGATGACAGACCCCATCACCAATATCATAAAAATGGATGTCCTGTTTCCTGGCAAATTCCCGCATCTGTTTATGCAATGCGGACACTCCTTGCAACGGGGAAGGCGCACTGTGATCAATGACCATAGCCACCTTCGCTGGATCAAAAACCGCTGTTCCATTCATTTCCTCAAAAGCATTAATCGCCAATCCTGACGTACCATCCTGCCCCATCGTAAAATCCAGATCAGCCACTACTATATCGTTAGCTTTTGCATCCAGACCACTTTTTAAAGACAAAATCTTTTCAGCAATCGTTTTGCTCAATCTTATAACCTCTCTCTCATATATTCCTCATAGATGTACATAATTTCTTTATCAAAAAGAACCCTCTTTTTGTCGATGGACATATGCCGTATCTTTTCAAGTATGATCTTGGTTTCCGCCTCGTCTAGTTCAATGTCATACTCCTGAAATTTCGCTTTTACAGCTGCAGTACCAGAATGCTTCCCGATCATAATCTGTCTCAATAAACCAACTTCTTCAGGTTTAAACACCTCATAGTTTAAAGGATTCTTCAATACGCCATCTCCATGGATCCCTGATTCGTGCGCAAAAATGTTCGATCCTACGATAGGTTTACTTACAGGAAGCGGTCTTCCAGAGGCTTCAGCAACATATTGAGCAACCTCGCGGAAGATCATCGTATTGTATTTGACATCCATGTTCATCAGATACTTCATGCTCATAATGATTTCCTGCAAACAGGTGTTACCAGCTCGTTCTCCCAGTCCATTAACCGTTACGCCCACATATTTTGCTCCCGCATAAATCCCTGCCAGCGAATTGGCCCCCGCCATTCCAAAGTCATTATGCGTATGCATTTCAATATCCAAACCTACCGCATCATGCAGGGTACTAATGTACCGAAAGGTTGTTAATGGGTTAAGGGCTCCCACTGTATCACAAAACCGAAGCCTATCGGCCCCTGCATGTTTGGCTATGATTGAAAATTCTGTTAGATATTCCATATCCGAGCGCGATGCATCTTCCGCGTTAACAGATACATACATACCATGGTCCTTTGCATACTTAACTGCATCTGACATCCGCATCAGGACATCCTGACGGGTGGTTTGGAGCTTATGTTGAATATGAATGTCGGATGTGGATATCGAAATAGCAACTGCATCCACACCGCATTCTATAGATTCCTTAATATCGGCAATCACGGCTCTGTTCCAGGCCATAATACTCGCCTTCAGATCCATAGCGACAATCCGTTTTATACAGTCTTTTTCAAATCCTCCCATAACGGGGATTCCTGCTTCTATTTGATCAACGCCTATCTCATCCAGATATTTCGCAATTCGAATCTTCTCATCATTGGAAAAAACAACGCCCGCTGTCTGCTCTCCATCACGCAGTGTTGTATCTACAATAAAAACCTTCGCCCCTTCTTCTTGAAACCAGTCTCTATTCATATTCGTCCACGGCATCAAACTCACTCCTTGCTCAAAATTTCTCTCAATAATTTATTTGCCAACCCAGGGTTTGCCTGACCTTTAGTTGCCTTCATCACCTGTCCTACAAGAGAACCCGCTGCCTTTTCTTTTCCATTTTTGAAGTCTTCAACAACTTTAGGATTGTTCTTTACGATTTCTTCAATCAGTGGCACCAGCGTACTTTCATCTGAAATCTGAACCAACCCTTTTTCCTTAACAATCGCTTCTGGACTTTTACCGGTGCTGAACATTTCTTCAAACACAGTTTTGGCTATTTTTCCGCTGATGGAACCATCATCAACCATTTTTATCATTTTTATCATATGCTCTGGTGTTATCTTACAATCACCTATTTCAATGTTATTCTGATTCAACAGACGACTTAATTCCCCCATCATCCAGTTAGACACGATTTTGGCATCCTCATACTGCTTTATGCACGCATCAAAAAAGGTTAGCGAGGCCGGGGTAAGCGTCAGAATTCCAGCATCATATTCAGGAAGTCCACATTGTTCAACCAGCCTCTTCTGTGCATCATCCGGCAGTTCTGGCATCGTCGCCTGAAGTTCCTCGATAAACTCACGCCTGATCCGAATCGGTGGTAAATCAGGTTCAGGAAAATAGCGATAATCATGTGCATCTTCTTTGGAACGCATGGAACGGGTCACCCCTTTTTCATCATCCCATGTACGGGTTTCCTGAATAATTCTTTCGCCATCTTCCAGTGCTTCCACTTGACGTTTGGCTTCAAAAGTAATCGCTTTTTCCAGGGCACTGAAGGAGTTCAAATTCTTCGTTTCCGTTCGCGTCCCCAATTCCTTTTGCCCAACTGGGCGAACGGAAACATTGGCATCGAACCGCAGTGAACCCTCCTGCATTTTACAGTCTGAAACCCCTGCAAACAGAAGAATCGCGCGAAGTTTTTCCGCATAAGCACGAGCCTCCTGCGCTGATCGCATATCAGGTTCTGATACGATTTCCAGAAGCGGAACCCCCGAGCGGTTCAGATCAACCAACGAAAACGGGGTGGAGATAATATCCCCCTGATGCACTAGTTTCCCGGCATCTTCTTCCATATGAGCACGGGTTATGCCGATTCTTTTCTTCTCCCCATCCACCTCAATATCCAGATACCCTTTTCCACATATAGGAAGATCGTATTGAGATATCTGATACGCTTTGGGCGAATCGGGATAAAAATAGTTCTTACGATCAAATTTACAGAATTCCGCTATCTCTGAATGCATCGCCACCCCTGCTCTTATCGCCAGTTCAACCACCTTTTCATTGAGCACTGGCAACATCCCCGGAAACCCAGAACAGACAGGGCAGACCTGTGTATTGGGTTCTGCACCAAAAGCAGTTGAACAAGCACAGAAGATCTTTGTCTCCGTTTTTAACTCCGCATGTATTTCTAATCCGATAACTGTTTCAAATCCATCGGCCATCTTATTTCACCCCCAGAACTGGCTTGGCTTTATGGAAGTCAGTATTTTGCTCATAGGCATAGGCCGCCCTGAATATCGAACCTTCGTCAAAAGCTTTCCCGATGAGTTGCATGCCTACAGGTAACCCTTCAACAAAACCACAGGGAATAGACATCCCCGGTAAACCTGCCAGATTGATCGGAACCGTAAGAATATCATTCATATACTCGGTAAGCGGATCTCCTGTATGCTGTCCCAGTGCAAACGCAGTTGTAGGAGTCGTAGGTGCAACAATGAGATCGAATCGGTCAAAGATCTGTTCAAAATCGTTTGCAATAAGGCGTCTTACCTTGAGCGCTTTTAGATAATAGGCATCATAATAACCAGAGCTCAGTGCATAGGTTCCCAACATGATTCGACGTTTGACTTCATCCCCAAAACCCGCTGCACGTGAATTTAAATACATCTCCACAACATTACCGGCTTCAAAGTCACGCAATCCGTACCGAACACCATCAAATCTGGCCAAGTTAGCACTGGCCTCCGCCGGTGCAACGATGTAATAAGCTGACAGCGCATATTCACTGTGGGGGAGTGAGACTTCTTCTATAATTGCGCCCATTTCTTCATATTTCGCCAGTGCTTTTTTTACACATTCTTTAGTGGAGGCATCGATCCCCTCTTCAAAATACTCCCTTGGATAAGCAATCTTCATGCCTTTGACATTCCCATCAAGAAAACTCGTATAATCAGGTACATCAACACTCACACTGGTAGAATCCAGTGGATCTTTGCCGGCTATCTTATTCATAACCAGGGCACAATCCTGTACATCTTTCGTGAAAGCTCCCACCTGGTCCAGAGAAGAGGCAAAGGCAATAACACCCCAACGAGAAACCCTCCCATATGTAGGCTTTAATCCCACCGTGCCACAGAATGAAGCCGGTTGCCGAATGGAACCGCCCGTGTCTGTCCCCAGTGCAAAAGGAACCTCATTCGCTGCTACAGCAGCTGCAGACCCGCCAGAAGATCCTCCAGGAACCCGTTCTAAATCCCATGGGTTTTTCGTAGGAAAAAAGGCTGAATGCTCGGTGGAAGACCCCATAGCAAATTCATCCATATTAAGTTTTCCAACCAGAATCCCTTCTTCATTCAGTTTTCTGGCAACTGTACAATCATAGGTTGGAACAAAATTCTCCAATATCTTTGAACAACAGGTGGTTCTTACACCCCGAGTACAAAAAATATCTTTTAGACCAAAGGGAATTCCCCGCAGACCTCTCCAATCATTTTCTTTATCCACATTTCTAGCATTTTGTAACGCATCTTCTTCGGTCAGGGTTACAAATGATTGAACCTGATCGTCAACAGCATGAATGCGCGCAAATACCGATTTTACGATTTCTTCGGACGAAATCTCTCGGGCCGCTAACTTCTGCTGTAGTTCATGAACCGTCAATTCATGCAGTTCCACTCTGATTCCCCCCTACATAATTTTAGGCACTTTATATTGCTTTTCTTCAACCAGAGGCGCATTGGACAAGATTTCATCCCGGGGCGAACCGGGTTGAACTTTATCTTCTCTGAATACATTATACACAGGCAGAATATGCGCCAGCGGTTCTACCTCATCGGTAGGAAGTTGATTTAGTTTGTTTGCATATTCAAGAATTGAACCCAGTTGTTCTGCAAAGGTTGATTTTTCCTGATCATCCAGGCTAAGCCTTGCTAGCAGGGCGACATGCTCAACTTCTTTGATACTTAAAGCCATACGGCTCCCTCCCTTTTTTTATTGTTTATCTACATAAAAGGTGAACCACCCAATCGTTTTCAGATTGATAAAAATACATCAGACTAAGTATTTTTACATTTAAAGATGCATTTATGTTCAATATTATAACAAAAAGCAGATGGTACAACTAATAAATTTCCACTGTATACAGCATTCTATGTACTCCCCCACCATTGCCGCAGGCCACAACCACCGATGAAAATTAGCGGGCAACTGGGGATGGGAACGATTTTAACGCTGATATGCGCTGATTTTCGCAGATTAACGCTGTTTTATATATTTAAAAATAATCAGCGAAAATCTGCGTTTTCAATTCGTATTTTCGTACTAATGAATAAGGGCATTCAAGAAACAGACTTAATCATATAGAGTAAAAAAGAAAAAGGCAGAAAATTTCCGCCTCAAGAAATGGTTTAGATTTATGAATTGTTGCGACGACAAAGCATATAATATGCTATCTATTACACCTGAAGCAGAAAGAAATTGGATCTACATGGAGCTTCTATTACGACTCCCTTAGTAATTCCAGCAGATCTTTTTCATTTAATATATTAATTCCAAGTTGAACCGCTTTATCATATTTACTGCCCGGTTCTGATCCCACCACCGCATAAGATGTCTTTTTGCTGACACTTCCGCTCACTTTACCGCCCAAAGCCTCAATCTTCTCGGCAGCTTCGTTTCGTCCGAGTGTTTCCAGCGTACCAGTTAAAACAAAGGTTTTGCCTTGAAGTGGCAATGCTCTGTCCTCTTGTTTCTCTTCCATGGTGTTCAGCCCGGCTTCTTTAAGTCTGGCAATCGTTTCCCGATTCCTCGGTTCGGCAAAAAAATAGACCAAGCTTTCAGCCATCCGAGGTCCAATATCATTGATTTGGAGTAAGCTTTCTACCGTCGCCTGATAGAAATCATCAATAGTAAACAAATATTGGGTCAACAGGCGTGCACTTTTCGCCCCAATATGTCTGATTCCTAATGCGGTAATGAGGCGTCCCAGAGATCTTGTCTTGCTTGCTTCAATTGCTTGCATCAAGTTTTCCGCTGACTTAACTCCCATTCTTTCCATAGTGGCAAGCTTCTGTTCATCTAACACATAAAGATCAGCAACATTTTGGACCAAACCCTGCTCTACCAATTGGTCAATAACGGCCGGGCCCATGCCCTCAATATCCATTGCGTCACGGGATGCAAAGAACACCAGGCTCTCCTTTAGCCGCGCGGGACAGTTAATGTTTTCACAACGGTAAGCAACTTCGTCCTCGCTTCGTACAGCATGACTCCCACAGGCAGGGCAAATTTCAGGGACCATTATGGTTTGTTCATTGCCCTTTCTTTTTTCTATTACAGGTCCAAGCACTTCCGGGATAATATCCCCCGCCTTATGCACTAGGACAACATCACCGATACGAATATCTTTTTCCGCAATCAGGTCAAAGTTATGTAAGCTAGCCCGGCTAACTGTAGACCCTGCAAGATTGACGGAATCAAGAATCGCCGTGGGTGCAATAAGACCGGTTCGACTCACATTAAGTTCTACGCCCCGAAGTATGGTTTCTTTTTCTTCCGCCGGGAACTTATAAGCAATGGCCCAACGTGGACTTTTCGCCGTTTGCCCCAGATCACTCCGTACTGAAATATCATCTAACTTAACGACAACCCCATCAATATCATAAGGTAACTCATGCCTTTGTTCCTGTACCCTCATGCAAAAGTCAAAAACTTCCTCAATGTTTTCGCAGTACTTCGCCTGTTGATTGACCGGAAGTCCCTGTTCAAGGAGGAAACTCAGGGTTTCTTCCTGGCTCTCTACAGTCTCTCCTTCCATATAAAGAAGATCATAAATAAAGGCTGATAACGAGCGCTGTGCGGTTACTTTAGAATCCAACTGCCGGATGGAACCAGCTGCCGCATTACGTGGATTAGCAAAGGGTTTTTCCTCCTGTTCATCTCGCTCTATATTAAGACGCAGGAATTCCTTTTTCGGCATATAGATTTCTCCGCGTACTTCCACGCGCGAATATGCCTGTTTTAATTTCAATGGGATGCTTCTGATGGTTTTTACGTTTAAGGTAACGTCTTCCCCCGAAACCCCATCACCTCGTGTGGCAGCCTGATGAAGCACACCGTTTTGGTATATAAGAGCCACAGAAAGCCCATCAATTTTAAATTCCGCCATGTAATGCGGCTGATCAACAATTTTATTGATCCTTTTATCAAATTCTACCAGATCAGCATAGGAAAAAGCATTATCCAGACTCAACAAAGGATTCCGATGCCGAACCGAAGAAAAACCCTCTAATGATTTTCCGCCAACACGTTGTGTAGGTGAATCGCTGCTTCTAAACTGCGGATTTTCATCCTCCAGTTTCGTCAACTTCTGCATTAATTGATCATATTCAGCATCACTAATCATCGGATCATCCAGCACATAATACCTGTACTCGTGTTGTCTGATTTCATCACTCAGATTCTCAATCACTGTCTTTACATCCTGCACTCCAGTACCCCCTATTATGATGGTTTCATATTTAACCTAGTTTCTCCAAAGGCGCAATATCTAATCTTAATGTGCGGATGCCAGCGGCTTCAAATTCTATGCTGGCGAGTTCATCTTCGGTTATTTCCAGGATCCTTCCCACACCAAACTTCTTATGCAATACCCTGTCTCCAGTAGTCATTACACCCTTTACA
>JAYEHK010000123.1:0-12469 GCA_034659475.1 Bacillota bacterium
CCGTGTAAGAGGAGGAAATTATATTGACATCCCTTCTGAACCGTTCCAACTAACCAACTAACCAACTAACCAACTAACCAACTAACCAACTAACCAACTAACCAACTAACCAACTTTATGACGCATAATCTGTCTTATGCGCCATAGTCATCAGTCTTAGATAGGTAATGTTACTTCTGTTTTTATCTTAAGTCACTCCCGCGGGTGATCGTGTCACTTCTTATTTCGGGACGGGTTGCAGGGACTTTAAACTGGGTGATGATGGTTTCTGCGACTTTGAGTCCATCGACCGCAGCGCTTACTATGCCACCTGCATACCCTGCTCCTTCACCACAGGGATACAATCCTTCCACATTGACTGAACACATCGAAGCTTCTCTTTCGATTCGCAACGGCGCAGACGTACGGGTTTCCACGCCTGTTAAAACAGCCTGTTCATGAACAAATCCATTCACCCGTTTCCCCCAGGCCAGCAATCCTCTGCGCATCACCTCGGCTACTTCCTGGGGAAGCAGTTTCCAGAGATTCGCTGGTGTGACACCTGGTGCAAAGGTAGCCAACGAACCCTCCAGCGACTCTGTTGGGCGATAATCAAGAAAATCCGTCATATACTGGGCAGGCGCGTGGTAATTTTCCCCACCCATTAGAAAAGCTTTGTGTTCCAGTTCTTCCTGCAGTTTCACGCCCCCCAGTGGTTCATGATCCCAGTCTCCCGGGTGAACGGTAACAACCAGTGCGCTATTGGCGATACCACTATCCCTTTTAAAATAACTCATCCCGTTTGTGACCACCTGCCCGGCTTGAGAACCAGCACCAATCACATAACCGCCCGGGCACATACAAAAGGTATACAGGGAACGCCCGGTACTGCGATCCTGGTAGGTAAGATGATAGTCTGCCACCGGAAGACGATTACGTCCTGCAAAATCCCCATATTGGATACGGTCAATCAGTTCCTGTGGATGTTCGACTCGAACCCCCACCGCAAAAGCCTTCGGAATCAGGCTGATGTTTTTCCGATAGAGCATTTTGTAAACATCACGTGCACTATTCCCAACAGCCAGCACCAGAAGGGAACAAGGCATTTCAGTTTCGTTATTTATTATTATGCTATTTATGACTCCTTTGTTAACAATAAGATCTGTCACACAGGAATCAAAGTAGAATTCTCCCCCGAGACGAATAATTTCCTTACGGATGTCCTTAACGACCTGCCGGATGACATCTGTACCCACATGGGGTTTCTTGAGAATCTGTATTTCTTCATCTGCGCCGTATTTCACAAAGGTTTCCAACACATAATCGATGCGCGGATCGCCGATACGTGTGGTTAATTTACCATCTGAAAAAGTACCTGCTCCGCCTTCACCAAACTGGGTGTTAGATTTTTCATTCAGTGTTCCCTCTCGCCAGAAGCGATCAACCTGCTGCATTCGCCGGTCAACATCCTGTCCTCTTTCAATAACAACAGGGCTATAACCTGCCTGCGCCAATCTCAGGGCACAAAAAAGCCCGGCCGGACCAGATCCCACAATAACAGGCGCAAAAGTCATAGACCGGTTTCCAGGAACGAGCTGTGAGATATTTATTTCCTCCACCAGAGTAATTTCGGGTAATTCCATGACTTCTGGTGTGATGCAGACATCAACATTGAGTTCGACATCTACCGTGGTGTTAAAGTGCACTGTTTTACGGCGAGCATCAATAGACTTTTTTTGTATGCGACAGGAGGCTATATCCTTCATACGCACTTTCAATTTTTTGGCAGCTAATTCTTTGATATCACTAGCTTTGTACTCCAGCGGCAAGCGAATATTTCGTACTCTCAGTTTCATTCCTGGCCCTCTTCATCAATTATTTTTTCTATGGTGACCTTGACAAGTACTCTAGATGGAGACACCATCGCACCTGGAGATACAGAAAGATCTACCATTTCGAAAAAGTCCTGTGTTCTGTCCTCTAATGTAATCGCGTCCGTCTGAACTTCCTTCAGTCCTTCTGTTTCATTTTCTAAGGAAAGTACAGAAACTTCTGTCGGATCGGAAGTCACCTCAAGCAAACGATACCCCTCTGGTAAATCCCCCAATAATACCGGACTTACGGGTATAGACCTAACATTCCGTTTTTGTTCCACCACCGCATAAACATCCACGGTTCCAGGTAAAAGGGTAATCCCTTCCGTTATCAGATTGCCTTCCGCATCTCTCGCCTGCAGACTCGCCTTCAGGTTAGCAATACCAGTCACATTACCCAGTTGCACAGGCACCACTACATTTGCCACCCTGGCAACAATATCACGTTCCCCCTTGACCAAACAGGTATCTGGAGAACTGAGAATTTCCATCAACTCATATCCATCTGGCGGGTTTTGTTTTATTTCCCAATTGATATTCACCAATCGTTCTTTTATATTTTCCAATTTAACGATTATTTTATCCGGCTGAACCGAGGTGAACATCGCCCCTGTCACCGGTTGAATATGAACGGGAACAACATGTTCCCCAATATCAAGCCCTGATAAATCCACATAAACCACCATGGGCCCAGTTTCCTGAAAGGCTCCCCACATTCGCACCATTACGGTTTCAGGCCCAACAACGGTAAGATTCGCGGGGATATTTTTATAGCTTACAGGGACTTCTGTACTGTTCCCTCCACTGACCAGTTGTCCCTGGTTTACGACGTAAAACCATAGAAGAATCGCGAGGATTACCGAAACTACTTTAAGCCCGATCCGTTTCTTCTGGCCCTTTTTTTCGGACATCAGCAACCCACCTCCTCCAGAAGATATCGCGTTTTCTTGCCTGAACCGCAAATCCTTGCTGTAACAACTCCTCAAGGGTCTGTCCATCCAAATAGCGGGTTAGTTTGCCTTCACTGGCCAGTGAAATATTGCCTGTTTCTTCCGACACAATTACGACCAGCGCATCTGACACCTCTGAAATTCCTAATCCCGCTCGATGCCTGGTCCCCAATTCAGGATCAAGATATGCATTGGTGCTAAGCGGCAAAAAGCAGGCCGCTTTATAAAGTCGTCCATCCTTGACGATTACTGCACCGTCATGGAGAGGTGTATTGGGAATAAAGATATTAATTAAAAGACCACTGGTCACCAGAGAATCAAGATTAATCCCACTTTCCAGATATTCTTCGATTCCCGTTTCCCTCGTTAGTACAATCAGGGCGCCAATCTTATTTTTCGATAGAATTGCAACCGCATCAGTAATTTCCTTGATCACCGAATCGTAGGCCTGCATTTCCACAACACCGCCGGAAGATGCGAAAAAACTTCCTCTGCCCAATTGTTCCAGAATACGCCTGAGTTCAGGCTGAAAAACAATAGGTAGTGTTATCGCAAAGATGATCCACAGCTTTTCCAGGAGCCAGTTCAACATTTCCAGTTGCAGGTAACTAACAATAACAGAAAACACCAGCAGAAAAATGAGCCCTTTTAGTAATTGTTCTGCTCGTGTTCCTTTTATCAGACGAAGAATCCGATAAAACACATAGGCCACAATGGCTATATCAAGGAGGCTGCGAATGATATTCCACGGGCTAGCAAATACCCCGGATAAAAAACTAAGGTCCAATCTGTTTTCCTCCCTGCACACGATTAATCCTATTATGCCATATAGATGTCTGTTCACAATGGGATACCCATATTTTAAAATCGATTAGTTAGAAAATAGGTTGAATAGACGCACCCTTCGGGTACCACTGATACTCCCTGCGGTCGCTATTAAGGATGCTGACTAACGCGGACTTTCTGGACTTACGCACCCTACGGGCACAACGGATACTCCCTTTCGGTCGTAATTAAGGATGCAGACCTTTTTTTGTAAGGGGTCAGGGGTGAGGAGTAAGGGCAATGCCTGGCGCATAGCGCCTGACTCCTACCCCCTAACTCCTCACCTCTTTTCATCAGTGGTTGCGTGTGCTCATTGAGTATGGCCTGCGGCCATGGAAGGTTCCCCTGATGCTCCTTACAGTCGCTATTAAGGTTGCCCCTTTTTTTCGTTCATCAAGCAGTTAGTGTTACCCCATGTGGAGACTGCTGGATGAATCTTTCACCCACTGGGCACTTATGCATTCAAACTCACCAATATTATTTTCCGCAGTGGAGTCAAAATTACAAATTGGTTGAATCAATATATTGAAAAACTGCCAGTATCCCTTCTGAAAGCGATATTTTTCCTTTTTGCCCCTGGAGCACATTTGAAACAGCGTAGGGATTCTTCTGCTCTAATGTAACCATAGGTAACGCGTATTCAAAACCCTCTGTATGTACGTTTGCTGCTTCTTCTGTCAGAGGAAGAATGGAAACCAGGTCACCCTTCTGACCGGTAATTTCTATATAATCATTGATCACATACACAAAACAATCCGGTGCTGCATGGGTCACCCTGACGCCATGTTCAACCAGGTCCATGCTGCAATACAGGTTAGACAGGGTATGATCCAACCGTTTCCCCAGTGTCCCCAGCAACAGGATTTCATCGGCCCCCATTTCCTGGGCGGTGGAAACGGCTAACTGGGTATCGGTAAAGTCCTTGCGCAGAGGAAACTTCCTAATCGGCACATGTTTATCCAAATATTCCTGCCGCACCCCTGGCAATATTGAATCCATATCCCCAATAATGACGGACGGGATAACGTCAATGGCATGGGCATAGTTTGCACCACCATCCGCACAAATAACAATATCTTCATCTTGAATAGTCTTGCGATAGATTTCCAAATCATTGCCATATTCTCCATTTGCAAAGATAATGCACCTCATGATATTATTACTCTCCTATTCCCTAACTTTCACTGAATTTATCATATCATACTTACGGACATGCTTTCATCGCCACTTCATAAAAATAACCAATAGTCTTACAATCAAACCCTATGAATTCTTACATATCAATTCAGCACATGGTAATACCGCTTCCAAATCCAAAATTCCGCGATGACAGATAATGCGAAGTTACGAGAGTGGTTGAATAGACGCGGACCCACGCGGACCTTCTGGACTTTCGCGGACCTTTTTATTGGTCTTTACTTAAACCTTCCTTGAAACCGCAGAAAAATTTTAAGCCTCGACGGATTGAAAAACGAAAGCTAAATCCTTCTGTACGAAATAAATTCACAAATGGGGTCAGCCCTCTTTTGTAAACTCGTTCATCTATAAGATGAAAACATAGGTTGAATAGACACGGACGTACGCAGATTTTTTTGGTGCATTAATTAGCTTTATTAAATATAAAGTAAGGTTCTGCTACTTAACAGTTAGTGTCTTTTTGTTTGGTATGGAACAGGATCATTTACATAATAAAGTCCGCGTTAGTCCAAAAGGTCCGCGTGGGTCCGTGTCTATTCAACCTATTTTACTTCGCATCGTCTGTCTAATGTTAAATATTACCAGGTATTTCGAGCTATTGAATGATCAAGATTGTCTCGTAAAATATTTTTTTGCAAAGTGAAATTGACAAAAAAAAATGGGTTCATTATAATGCTTATAGTTTGAATTGTAGCAAAGGAGGCGAACAAAATGGCTTATGTAATTACAGACGAATGTATCTCCTGTGGTGTATGTGCCGATGAATGTCCAGTCCAAGCCATCACCGAAGGCGATGACAAATATGTGATCAACCCTGAACTATGCACAGATTGCGGATCTTGCGCAGATGTGTGTCCGGTTGAAGCTCCCCAGCCCGCAGATGACTAGATTCATAGGATAAATTCATAATAAGACATAGAAAAAAACCCGATTTTCACCAGGCCTTTGGCAACAGTGAAAGTCGGGTGGTTTTTTGGATTTTCTATTCAACCGCAACAACTCGGTTACGGCCTTCATTTTTAGCCTGATACAGTAGGCGATCCGCCCGATTAATCAAAGAATCCAGACTTTCTTCCTGATTGACATCCAGCGTAGAAACGCCAAATGATGCTGTGATTTTAATTCTTCTGGCATCAGCCAAAACTGTTTCGTCTCCCTTTATAGCCATTCGCATGCGTTCCGCAATGCGTACAGAAATCTCCTGATCAGCCCCTGGTAAACAGACAATAAATTCCTCCCCACCATATCGCCCTACATAATCGTAGGAGCGACAGCAACGAGTCAAACTTACAGCCACATTCTGCAACACCTCATCACCGGCCTGATGTCCATACTGATCATTGACATACTTGAAATGGTCAATATCCATAATAATGACCCCCATATTCTGCCCCTGTCTCCTCGACCGGTTTACCTCGGCTTCCACCCGTTCCATAAACGCCCTACGATTTAAGAGACCGGTCAGATAATCGGTACTGGCAAGCTTCATAATCCGCTGTTCCAACTCAATAACCCGTTTCCCGATCTGCAAACGATATTTTAGTTCCTCCGGGTGAAATGGTTTTACAATATAATCATCTGCACCAGATTCTAACCCTTTTATAATATCTTTTCTTTCTGATTTTCCTGTTAAAAGAATGACATACATATAGTTAGGACTATTACGGGAACGAAGTCGCCTACAGATATCAATCCCTTCCATACCTGGCATGACCCAATCAAGGATAATTAGATTCGGCGCATCCTCTTTTTCCAATATTCCCCATGCATCATTTCCATTTTTGCAGGAAACAATCTCATATCCCCAGTGATCCAATGATTTTTCCAACAAAATTAAAGATAACGGATCATCGTCAGCTATTAATACCCGCATACCTTCCCTACCTTTCTATCTTATTTAAGCGTACCCTTCTACCCATTTATGACACGCCCAATGGTTGCACTCAGTTCCCTGATTCCATAAGGCTTGGCAATAACCCCTTTAAAACCCCATGCCTTGTAATCTGCCATGATCGGATCGTTGGAATAGCCACTGCAAACAATAACCTTCACTTCGGGATCAGTTTCAAGTAGTTTTTGCATTGTTTCCTTCCCACCCATTCCTCCCGGAATCGTTAAGTCCATAATAACCAAATCAAAAGGCTCGTTCTGTTCCATTGCTTTTTGATATATTTCCAGGGCTTGCAATCCATCCTTTGTCAACTCAACCTCATAACCAATAGAATCCAATATTTGGCCTGCAACCTCTCGAACTCTTTCTTCGTCATCCATGACCAATATCCTGCCTCTGCCCGGGTAGATTGTCTCATAATTCGTTCCCGACCTTTTTTCCTGTTGGGAACCAGGCAGGTAAATAAAAAATGTTGTACCCTCTCCTGGCTTTGATTCCAGTGCTATGTGTCCATTATGCTTGCGAATGATTGAATAGGAAGTCGCCAGACCCAGACCACTGCCAGTAACCTTAGTCGTAAAATAAGGATCAAATATTCTTTTTTGCAATTTTTCTGGTACTCCTATCCCCTGATCTTGAATCGCAATTCGCACATAATCCCCTGTCCCTAAACTCGAGAACTCGTATCCTGACAGGGCTCTGTTTTCTGCAGTAATTTTAATCCTGCCCCCGTTGGGCATTGCCTGAATGGCATTAATAATTAGATTGTTGATGACCTGACTCATCTGTCCCCCATCCATATCCACTGGCATTAAATTAGGATCAAAACGGAATTCACAGATAACATTGGAACCACAGAGGGCAAAGCCAGCTGAATCTCGGATCAATTCTTTAATAAAATAGGTTTCACGAACCGGCGCTCCGCCCTTGGCAAAGGTTAATAGCTGCTGGGTTAACCCTCTAGCTTGAAAAGAAGCTTTTTCTGCCTCAACAAGCAGTTCGCTGATTTCGTCTTGCCCTTCGCACCGTTCTTTGAGATTCATCTGGGCCAATGCCAGATTTCCCACGATCACTGTTAATAAATTGTTGAAATCATGGGCTATCCCCCCTGCCAGCACACCCAACGATTCTAATTTACTGGCTTTTAATCGTTCTTCTTCCAGTTGTTTACGCAAAGATATATCAGTACTAAGAAAAAGGACGCAAGGCTCGCCATTAATCTGTATATTGGTAAAAGAACAGAGCGCATGTTTGTGTTCTTCCAGTTTCGTACACATCTCTTTTTCAATGCTATGTACCGTCGGCTTGTATCTCAGCTCTTCCAATAGAAGATTTCTTTCATCAGGATTTACCCAGATGGAAAAGTCATGTACATTGTTACCAATGACTTCTTCCCTTTTGTATCCATAAAAGTCTTCCCAGGTATCATTAACTTCGATATATCGACCATCTGCCAACGATGAAATACTTATGGCTTCCGGGCTAAGCCGAAACGCTGCTGAAAATTTTTCCTCCGATCCCTTCAGGGCCTTCTGCATATCCCGATTTGTCTGCCCTATACTCGCTAAAGGAATAACAACCTGGTTCACCAGACTAAAGTCTAATAAAAGCAAGGCTCCCGTTAAGAATAATACTGACAGCAATAGAATAAAATAATAATCTTGCTTGGCCTCATCAACACCTTTAAGAGAAAGCCCCACGTTCACAGCTCCCTTGATAACACCCTGACTATCACTGGGAAGCATAACATCAATAACCCGTTCTCCATGAAAGGGAGATTCCTCGTTTTCCGCATCCCGAACGTAAATCTGCTGTTTTCCCATTCTGCTTTGTATCCCTGCCATGGTTCCTGTATCATTAAAAACCATTCCTATTCGATCCGGATTACTGTGAACGATGGCTTTTCCTTCAGAGTCTAAAACAACCAGGTAAGCAAAATTGTTTTCACCTATAATCAATTTTTCCACTAGTTCCTGTTGTTCTTCAGTGCATAAATACTGATTACATTGTTTAATATAACGAGCAACATTCCAGCTTCTTTCTATCATCATATTAACCTGGTTGGGAATAACGATATACTGAAAAATCAAGATCAAGCTGCTGATTAGTACCACCGCCAATATAGCTATGATCAAATGCACCTTAACTCCGATCTTCATTTCGTCCCCTCCAAGCTTTGTAAGATTCATTCAAAAAATATTACATTTTACAAAAAAATCCATAAACTCTAATTAAATTGTATTCGTTAAAGTCTTTCTGTTTCCCTGCTTAGATTTAAAAGATCGCTTGTATTTTAATATTCAATCGGTCTAGCATAACCCAATTTTGTCTCTAGAAACAAACAAAACCCTGGTCTCGCACCGCCTCAAATGGCAACGTAAACCAGGGTTCGTCAGTGTCTATGTTTGCCTTATATCAGACTTGGAAAACCGCATTGCCGTAGTCCTTCATATACGATAATTGCAACTGAATTGGAGAGGTTTAGCGATCGACCGATATCTAACATTGGGACGCGCACCTGTGTTTCAGGATAGCAATCAAGAATGCCCTGCGGCAATCCGCGGGTTTCTTTACCAAAAACAATCATATCGTCTTCCCTATAGTGCATTTCATGGTAGCTCGCCTTTGCCTTTGTGGTGGCCAGAATGAACCGTCTGTTTTCACAGGATGCGACCAGATCCTCAAAACAGTTCCACACCTTGATATCGACATGCTGCCAGTAATCTAATCCGGCTCTTTTGAGATACCTGTCTTCAATCGAAAAACCTAACGGCTTAATTAAATGCAGTCTCGTACGAGTAAGCGCACAGGTTCTGGCAATATTTCCTGTGTTTTGAGGAATTTCAGGTTCGACCAAAACGATTTCCACCGGTATATGCCTCCTTTGAATAAATGTTCCGCTTTGAATTATACATAAGTTTGCCAGTTATAACAATTTGTTAAAGCAGGAAAACTAAAGAGGATAAAAACATCTTAAAAGGAGTGAAGTAGCTTGTCAAAAGCCAATGCACACAAGATCCTTTTCCTGGTTTTATTCGCCCTTATGACCTGTCTTGTACTGGGTGGATGCAATCAGGAAACCAAAAAGCCATCTCTGCCTCCCCAGGATGAAGAACGATCACAGCAGGCCGAAAAGGCCGAAGAGGTCAAAAAGTATGATACCGAACCAACGATTAGTCTGTACCGCAGCAAAACAGGTCAGATTGATGAACTTAAACTGGAAGACTACTTGAAAGGCGTGGTCGCTGCCGAGATTGGGCCAAAATTCCCGATGGAAGCCCTGAAAGCCCAGGCAATTGTAGCACGTACCATGACACTTGCTCTGATCGAGTATGAAAATGGAACCCGCGGCAAGCATAACACAGATGCCTCTGATGATCACACTGAATTTCAAGCCTACGATAACTCAGCAATAAACGACAATATTGCTAAAGCGGTAGACGAAACTCGCGGCCAAGTCTTAACCTACGAGGGTAAGTTCGCATATACTCTTTTCAGTTCAGTTTCCAAAGACAAAACAGCCAGTCTGGCGGAAGGTTTTCCCACCCTAAAAGATAAGGCTGGACCATATCTTACACCCGTTGCCACTAACGGGATAAAAAATGCACCAGAGAAATACCGCAACTGGACAGTAAAAGTACCTGCTTCTGAAATAAAACAAATCATGGGGGTAAAAGACAATACCCTGACAGATATAGAAGTCAGTAAAAAAGGCCCATCAGGACGCGCGCTGGAAGTCAGCGCGAATAAAGGTTCCGTTCGCATATCGGGCGTTGACCTACGCCAAAAGGTTGGGTTTGATCGTCTATACTCCACCTATTTCACAGATATCAAGATTGAAAACAATCAGGTTGTCTTTAAAGGCGCGGGCTGGGGACACGGGGTTGGCATGGAACAATGGGGGGCCTTCACCATGGCCAAAGAAGGGAAAAAAGCAAAAGAAATCGTAGAACACTATTTTCCTAAAACGCAGTTCACACAGTTGTATAAGTAATGGGTTAGTAAGAAAATGCTTGAGTATAAGCAGAATTATTAGTTGGACAGTTGGTTAGTTGGACAGTTGGAACGTTGAAGTGGGTTAGTACGAAAATAGAGGGTTTACGCAGGTGTTGTTTTTTCGTTGACAACGGCGAGGTAGATACCGCCTAGAATGCACAATCCACCTATTAACTGATACCAGGTCAGGGATTCTTGAAAGAAGATCCAGGCCATGATAGAAGCCCCCACTGACTCTCCCAGGATGGAGACCGCCACCATGGGGGCTTTTACATATTTTAAAGCCCAGTTCAGAATACCATGCCCAGCGATTCCAGGTCCCAACGCCAGTAAACCGAAAAACAGCCACTCTACTGGCGGATACCCGGTTAGCGGGATGTTCATCGCAACCGATCCCGCCAGCAGAACCACCGCTGCTATCAATGATACAAACAGCGTATAATGCCAGACATTTATTCTTGCACGCACCTGTCTGCCAATAATAAAATACACTGCAACAAACAGCCCACTGGCCAATGCCATCATATCTCCCCTAAAATTCCCATTGCCGAGGTCTCCCATACCAATGAGAAGGCTACCCGATACTGCCAATAGAATTCCTGCCACAGCCCATCCGTTCACTTTTTCTTTTAGAAACACGATGGAGAAAAACAGGACAAAAACTACCTGAAGATTCGTAAACAATACAGACGATGCCACACTGGTATAATCCAGAGAGCGAATCCAAAAAGCAAAATGCAGGGCCAGGAAAAAACCCGAGCCTGCAAGTAACATAAAATCCTTTTTATTGATTTTCGGGGCAGGACGATTTAGGGTCACGCCACCTAAAAGGCCTGCTGCCAGTGCGGTAAATAAAACCCGATAGAAAGCAATCGCCATTGACGGCGCATCAGAATAGCGAATAATAATGGAAGCTGTAGCCATGCATAAGACCGAAAAAGCAATCATTCCATAGATCGACCTGCGGATCATGCCCCTGCCCCAAGATAAGACTGAATCACCCGCTGGTTCTTCTTAATCTCATCCGGTGTCCCTTCGGCAATTTTGCCGCCATAATCAAAAACAGCGATACGCTCACAGATATTCATAACCAGATTCATATCATGCTCCACCAGCAGAATCGTTAACTGAAAATTATCCCGTATTTTTCGGATGAGCTGCGTTAGCTCCTCTTTTTCCTGCGGATTCATCCCCGCTGCTGGCTCATCGAGGAGTAAAAGAGATGGTTTTAATGCCATCGCTCTGGCGATTTCAAGTCTACGCTGCTCGCCATAGGCTAAGTTATCCG
This sequence comes from Bacillota bacterium, assembly GCA_034659475.1. GTDB lineage: Bacteria > Bacillota > Syntrophomonadia > Syntrophomonadales > Syntrophomonadaceae > JAYEHK01. Next base: position 12,001 of record JAYEHK010000123.1, read on the forward strand.
CATACTCCCATCGTTTTTCATACAGGCCAAACAGTTCTAACAGTTCACCGGATCGTCTCATAATATTCTTTTCTTCCCTGCGTTCAGACGGTAATCCCAGGATTCCCTTCAGGAAACCACTGTTGCTTACACCGTGACTCCCTACCCTGACATTGTCCATGACTGAGAGCTTGTTAAACAGACGAATATTCTGAAAGGTTCGGCCTATCCCCAGACGAGCAATATCATGCGCCGCCACGTGGTGCATGCGTTGTTGATTAAAGAAAAGCTGCCCCTCCGTTGGGGTATAGATCCCGCTAATGATATTAAACAACGTGGTTTTTCCTGCCCCATTAGGCCCTATAGGCATTAGCAAAAAAATAAGAAGTCAATTTTAATAAAAAAAGAGATGTATCCTTTATAATGGACCCAGGAATTAAGACAAAAAAATGCGAGGAGCTAAGCAATAAAAACAATGCGAAAAAAGTAT
>JAYEHK010000124.1:0-2527 GCA_034659475.1 Bacillota bacterium
GTCATTAGACTCCAGTAGTTCAATTTCCTTCCCCACTGCTAACCAAGCTACAGGGTTTCTGCTTCTTTCCCTGGCAGGACTGTCTCCTGCTGAACATACCAGCCTTTGCTGGACATACGAACGTCCCTTTGTTGGCCCATATTAATAAATAATAACATCCAGCAAATTAATACACCGAAAGCGAAAAGCCCTTTTTCAGCGGGTCATCGCCCGCTACGATGAATTGTTGAATTCCCATCACATAACCCGAACCGGTTATCTCCGGAATAATGGCATCAAAGCCCTCAAACCAAATATTCTCAACAGCTTTTGCTTTAACTCCGTTCCCATAATGCTGCGGGATATGATTTCATCGCCGACACCAATCAGACCTTTGGCGCACATCATTGCGGTCATAGCACAGGTGGATGTGCCGCAGGGAGAACGGTCAATTTGACCAGCACCAAATACTACACACGAATTTATCACACGTTTGTTTTCACCAAGGGAATACAGGCTGATTAAGTCCACCGTATCAATCTGCTTGGTTGGATGCTGTACAGGAAAGGTGCGATTGATTTCGTCTTTTAGCTTCATGCCGATTTCCGTCAGAAGTTATGCATTTTTCACTTCAATTCCAAGACCGAATTGCTCTGCCGGCACAGCTGCAAAAAAACTACCGCCAAAGCTGATGTCAAACTGTATTTCACCGTATTCGGGAAGTGAAGCACTGCAATCCCTCTTATACAGGAAACTAGGAACATTTCTGAAGCAAACAGATTTCACCTTATCGCCGCAGATCTTCGCTGTTGCGGATACAAGACCTGCCGGCGTATCGTAAACCACAGTGATTTCTTCCTTTCCGTCAGTGTTAATAATGCCCAAATCTATCAGTGCGGTGGTGGTTGCTATTGTACCGTGACCGCACATATTCAGTATCACAGCTGATTCAATGAAGAATATTCCGAAGTCTGCACTTTTATCGCACGGTTCGCAAAGCACAGAGCCAAACATGTTGTCATGCCCACGAGGCTCCGAAATCAGTGCTTTGCGAACATCGTCATAGTGGTGCAGGAAGTATTCTTTTTTTTCGAACATGGTTTTAACAGGTTTCCACACAAACGTCCCTATAAGGATTCGGCAAGGTTCGCCCGCTGCATGCGAATCTATTGCAAATACGTGTTTATCAATCATCGCTTACCCCTCGTTAAATACCTCACGGAGTACGCGAATGTAGTTCTCACCGAGAATTTTTTTGATATCGCTTACAGCATAGCCATGAGCCAATAAAGCATCGCCTATATTAAAGAACTTTTCAGGATGTTCGATTTCCTTAGGATAATAATAAGGCGGTTTACCGTATGCCTTTGGGTTCCATGTGCCGGAAGCTAGAAGCATATTGTATAGCATATTGGCTTTTTCCTCACCCATTATGCCGGCTTGTCCCTGATAGTAGTCAACCCCAAGGCAAACATGGTCAATGCCGACCAGTTGAACATAATAGTCGAGATGTGCAAGAAAATCATCCACAGTCGGGTGTGTCTTTTCGGATACGAATGACGGATAGCCATTTACACCGACAACGCCGCCAAGCTCCGCAACCCGTTTTACTTGATCGTCAAACAGATTGCGCGGATTATCCCATACACTGCGTGAGTTTCCATGACTGAATACCGGTGGCTTTTCACAAACCTCCATCGCCTCCATGGTGGTACGATAACCCGTATGTGCAAGGTCAACCACAACGCCAAACTCGTTCATGCGCTTAATGGCCTGCTCACCGAAGGTGGACAAACCAGCGTTGCCCGGCTCGGCGCAGCCGTCGCCAATGCAGTTTTTGATATTGTAGCAAAGCATCATCTGGCGCAATCCCAGTTGATAATAAATTTCAATCAGTCCAAGATCGTTCTGAAGATGGGTGCAGCCCTGAAATGAAAGCATTATTCCCAGCTGACCATTCTTCTTTGCATCATAAATGTCTTTGACAGTCAGTATTTTTTTGACTCGCGGATCATTACGAAACAGCTTGTTATAGTTCAAGATGTTGTCGATGGTCTCGGGCATGTACCCGTTAATCGGCATGACGGTAGCACCAATCATTGTCTGTCCGCCGGCAATGTAGCGCTGGTAGTTCAAATATTCACCTTCAAACGGGCATGCCAGTGGTGCGCAGGTATCAATTACGATGGACTGTTCATAAAGTTCTTTTCCTTTAGTCATAGTCACTCTTTGGAATGCAGAAAAAACCACCTGATCAACGACCTTTATAATGGCCTCCAGCTTACACAAATGCTTCTGTTCATCAATCGCGGCATCGCAATAGAATGGTCACTGCAAAACGGCTCTTATCCCATAACTGAAACCGATGAACTTATTGATATTTTTTTGGAGCAAATCAAAGCATAAGGCAAAGAAAGACAGGGGGACGGTTGTATGTCCAGCAAGGCTGGCATGTTCAGCGGGAGGTAGTCCCGCTAGGGAAACAAGCAGAATCCCTGTAGCTTGGTTAGCAGAGGGGAAAGAAATTGAACCTCTGGAGTCTAATGAC
>JAYEHK010000125.1:0-12284 GCA_034659475.1 Bacillota bacterium
GGAATTATCAACAGGTTTATTAGCCTATTCACCACTCGTAGAGTTGATTTGCAAATATAAAGAAAAGAGGTCTTAGATGTATCCTCTAAGACCTCTTTTTTCTTAAGGACGTTTCCATGTTTCGTCCAAATAATTGTAGCTTTCAAATTTTCCTGCCGGCGGCCGAAAATTATCCCAGGAATCCTTTATCTCATACAGTAAAGGCTCCTTAGCATCATCACCATTCGCTGCAACAATATTATAGTGCGCAGTAATCATAACATGTCCATCTTCCAGTGCGACATAAAAACTATCGCCTTTAATACCACTAAATTTTTCAGGAAAATAGATCTCGGTCGCATAGAATGTCCCTCCCAGTATCCCTGAAGGTATTGTATTGTCACTTAAATCAATGAAATCTTCTACTATGGATTGTTTATCAATAAAAGGATCCACCAGGATGTCTGATTTTGACTCCTGATACACATACACAAAAACAATCGTTATTAGAAAGATATAGATATAGATAAGCCTGCGTTTATTCATTGTTCCCCTCCCTATCTCTTACATATCGATTATCTGATAGTCTTCTAACCAAATGCTTGTTTCCCAAACGAGTAAGATGTTTCATGATCATCATCTTCTTCCAAAACATCTCATGTGAGTTTTTCACTTCACTATCAGAAGAAAACTTCAACCCCGCCATATCATCAATGCTTCGCGGGACTGTAAGATATTGCAATATCTTCGTTTCTTTTTCCAATGCAATCCCCAGGTAATCATCAAAAAGCGAGTCTATTTCATTATAAAATACTTTTCGATGGGAAGTAACCAGAATGTCTGGTTTGAGAGCCTTTAATCGATTAACTGACCCAACCAAAGCCTCAAAATCCGAATATTCACTTCCATACCAGGGGCCTCGAGGTGCAATATCCATATCTCCGGAAAATAAAATTCTCTCGTTCGGAAAAAAGAAGCCATAGTGCCCGGACGTGTGACCCGGCGCATGTATCGCAACAAAGGCAGTTTTGCCAGTTATAAAACGATCACCATCCTGAAAAAAGCCTTTGAGATTAATCGGTTGAAAACCAGGTTTTACAGGAACATCATCTGGTAAATTAAATCGTTTGCTCCATTCTTCATTTTTCTCCTCACCCATTAACGTTTCCCAGTGCTGATATCCAGAAGACAGAATGAACTTTCTTTCATCTTCATAAGCCCATTTTTCTTCTATTCCTGCGTAAACTTCTGCTTGTTTAAAAAATGGATACCCATTAATATGATCAAAATGATAGTGGCTCAACAGCAATTTGTTCACCCTATCCAACGAAACTGCGCTATAAGCCCTTCCGCCAGACCCGGCATCAATCATCGTTGGAACTTCATCATCGACAAATAAGGAATTGCTATACGGAAATACGGATTTTGCTTCCGGCCTTATCACTTTTATTTGTTCACTCAAAGATATAATCATTTTCCTCTTCCCTTCAGTCTCATCCCCCACACACTTTACCATTTCCTGTATTCCTTGCAAAGAGCTTATCCCTGAACATGAATAGAATTAGACTGTACTTTATTGAATAGATCTTTTCACAATACAAAAAAGGACGGTTCATGCCATAAAAGAACCGTCCCCTAATTCCACTTATCTTCTGCCCTTATTCAAGCTTCTCAAGCATCTCTATGACCATTTCAAAGAAGTAGTTCAAGTCTTCTTTATCGTTTACGCCTGCCTTGAATCCTATTTCCGGAAAGCGAGTCGCTCCATTAATCTTTACATTCACCTGATAGTTTGACTGTTCCATTTCCTCTTCCATGTTATCAAGATCCAAATCTTCCCATTCTTCTTCATCAAGAATATCCTCTTCTTCCAGCAAACCTTTAAAGAATGGGTCTTCATCTATCTCGTCGTTATTATCAACAATCTGGGAAACAATCCACATTACATTGTTCGTACTCATATTCAACTCTTCACTAAGATGAAGGATTTCATTCGCAACAGGTGTGATCTTCAACAAATCCGAAAGATTAACCGGTTCCCCTTTTCCCCATCTGTTTTTCATAACGTCACCTCCGCATCTACTTGCCACAATAAATCAAAGGAATTCCAAGTGCTTTACACAGGATTGAACCACCATTAGATTTAAGGTCACAGTTCATTCTACTCCCCTTACTTAGATTATATGTGAACTCGCAGTGAAAAAACAATGAAAATTACTCATTGGATAAATAAGCTAAATTTCAACTTTAAATATTATTTCTATAGTTTAAAACCATAACATGATCGTCAGAATATTGCAACCAGTTTACTAAATACTACAAGGAATACGTAAATAACCTTCTAAAACAGGAAAAAGATATCATACTCCTCCTTCAATCATAAGAAAATCCAGTTGAAAATAATGCCTACAGACTTTATTGGGCTACAGGCACTATTTCAAAATATTTTGGTCTATCATTAATCCCCATACAACATTTGTCGTCTTTCTTTACGTAAACGAACCACGTCAGGTTGAACTTTTTTTCGAAGATCCATTTGATGTTTCCGAAGGTAGGACTCCAAATCGCTGGTAGTAACACCCTTATCATGTCGCCCCAGACGAATGCTTAAACACGATTCTCCCTGAAGGTAAAAACTTAGTTCAGCTCGAAAGATTTGATCATTCACTACAAACAAAGCCTCACCACCAAGTTTGTTACGATCGATAAATCGCAGATTTTCTATTGACTGTAGCTCCATTTCCATCCCCCCTTGCTTCTATTACAGCATCATTAATCCCTGGATAACCATTCATATGATCAGGGATTACCACTTCTGTTTGAACCCGGGTATTTGCATCATCTGTATACCAGCTTAATTGCAAGCCCTGTTCGTTTTCCATTCCACACAAAAAGCAAAAACGAGAATTCGGCTGTTTTTTCATAATAAACATTTCCCTTCTGCGATTTAAAATACATACCTATGTGCATTATTTCCATAAATACGCCAGTATTTTCTTAGCATCTATTGTATACCATCTTTTCAAGACTGAACACATGGTTAATTAGAAAATAGGAACCGAAAACGCTGATGTTCGCTGATTTACGCGGATTTTTTTAATGCGTCGAAAGCTGAAGCTTCCTCTAAAATGGTAAAGAGCCTTTCATCTTGTATAGAAAAGGCTTCAGCCTTCAGCAACGCCCTACGCCTAACGCCCTACGCCTAACGCCTAACTCCTAACTCCTAACTCCTAACCCCTAACCAATTTTCATCGGTGGTTGTGTATTCTGAAAAAGTCTAGCAGGTGGGATTGATAACCAATTCATTTAGTTGATTCTCAATCCGTTGAAACTCGACATTTTCAGAATGGCGGTCCCAGTATGGTATGGGATTCTGGATGTGACCCTTGATCCTTGCTGGACGATCAGTTAATACAATGATCTTGTCACCTAGTAGCAGTGCCTCACGCATATCATGCGTAACAAAAAATACACTTCTTTTTTCAAGCTGCCACAGACAAAAAAAGGCATTTATAAGGGAACGTTTCAGTTGAGGATCGAGACCGTCGAAAGGTTCGTCCATTAAGAGTAAATCAGCCGGATAGGCAAACGCCCTCGCTATAGCAACTCTTTGCTTCATCCCGCCGCTTAATTGTCTGGGATAATAATGTCGGAAATCTGCTAAACCAACCATATCAACATATTGATCTACAAGGCGATGATAATCATTTTTACTCATTTTATCTTTTAGTACAAATTCTATGTTCTGATCCACCGTTTTCCACGGTAACAAACGAGGTTCCTGAAAAAGATATGATACCGTTTTGTCAGCAAATCCTGACAGACTGCCTGCATCGGGTTTAATCACCCCGGACATTATATTGAGCAATGTAGTTTTTCCCGCACCTGACGGACCAACAATACAGATAATCTTGTGGTCCTCCATTTCCATACTGAAATCCTGTAAGACATTTAGATCTTTAAAAGCTTTACTTGCATTATGGATCTCAAAAGTCATAGAGAACTCCCCCATCGATTTAATCGTATTTCCAAAAATTGAATAAAGCTTTCAAAAATAAAGCTAATCATTATAGCAACTACTGTCCACGCAAAAACATTAGCCGTTTCAAAATTGATTTTCCCTTTCATTAGCTCAGTGCCAATAGCGAAACTAGGCTGACTGAGGATTTCTGCAGCAATAATCACTTTCCATGTAAGCCCCATAGCGGTTGATACCCCTGCAAGAAGATAGGGCATGATGGATGGCGTAAATAATTCAATCACAATTCTGCGTGTTTTGACTTTGTACATGCGTGCCATCTCCAGCAATGGCCGGTCTACATTTCTAATGCCCATTACAACATTTCCATAAATAATGGGGAATATGATTAGAAAAGCAACGAATACCGGGACGGCATCCGTTTCAAACCAGATAATCGCTAGGATGACAATAGACATCACAGGCGTTGTTTTAATCACCGTTACCCATGGCTGCAGGAGCCAGAAAAACGGTCGGTAGAATCCGGCCACAAGGCCCAGAAAAACAGCAATGACAAGGGATATGGCAAAACCCATTATCCCTCTCGCAATGGTAGCACCAATAGTGGACCAGAAGGATGGTGAAACGAAAATACTGATCAAATGAATAAACGTCTTTTGGGGCGACGGCAGTAATATTTCTTGTCCAACATAGTGGGCACCTATTTCCCAAACGGCAAAAAGAAAAAGCACTGAACCCAGCGTTATGAAGAAGGTTTTAGTAGTAGAACTGTTCATCAGGCATTTTTCCTCCTATGCTCTGAGGAGACGCATCAAAAAGCACCTGCAAAAAACCTTCTGTTGCTGGTTTAGCCACCTGACTCTCTACATAATACAGGTTACATCTGGGAATTGCAGCACTGGCAACTTCGGCTGACAAGCCCAGGTTTTGTTTTTCCACAAGTTCACCGGCTTGCGCTGGATGCTCATTTATCCACCCAATCTCTTCTCCATAAATCCGAAGAAAGCCCTCCACAATATCGGGATACTGGGCAGCAAACTGTTTCCTTACAACCAGAGATGTTTGCGCAAACGGAATGCCACCATTTTGGCGCAGCCATTCCTGTTGAGATTCTAATTTTACACTCATTGATTCATCCGGTAGATTGGCTCCATGTATTCTTGACCATTCTTCCTGCACATTCAACACCACATGACATTCCGGGTTTTGATCGAGCACCTTTGATACCCACGGCTCTGGCAGTACTGCAATTTGGCCTTTTCCGGCAATGACAGACTGGGCTAATTCTACCGGACTGCTAATATACTGAAGATTCACATCCTCCTTCGAATCTACTTGGTTCATTTCTAAAAGGTATTTAAAAACAAGATCCGAGGCTGCCCCTTGCCCTGCACAACTGATATCTTTGTTTTTTAAGTCAGACCAGCTTTTTATACTTGCATCACTGCTCACTACATACATCACACCCCAGATACTAACACCAGCCAATTGATAATCGATTCCCTTATTATATAGGTTGGCCGCCATATTGGTTGGAACCGTAGCAATATCAACCTCACCAGACAAGAGTTTTGATGCAAGTACATCAGGCGACTGCTCAATTATATACGTCACATTTACTTCATTAGAAGGCGCCCTGTTCTCATCAATCATTTTTATCATCCCGACAGCGGTTGGTCCCCTCAACACCGACACAGACATTTGAACCTCCTCATTAACACCAGTGTCCTGTTGGACAGGTTCTGCACACCCGCCTATCACCAATAGCAAACTGATTAGCATGACCACAATTAAGGATTTTCTCATTTCGTTCACCCTCCTCTTACGCTTTCTATATCTTTTTCTACAAGCTAACGCCAATTCCTTCCAATTTATTGCCAATATTTTCCCCTCAAAGACAGCCTCTCTTATGACTCCTTTTAAAGGCTTTAGCTAATAGAAAAACACCAAGGTATCCTGTACAAGTGCTTTATAGCACATTTCCATTCAATATTGTCTGACATCGATTGAAAACACATGCTGCCTGCGCCCTGTTAAGGTTATCAAAAGGGTGGAAACAGGAATCATACCCTCTCATAATTCCTGCCTGACCAATATATTGCAGCGTTCCCCGATCTTGAGGAATTAACTGTTCTGCATCTTCGTATTCCATCACCATTTCTGCTAACGGAACATTCACATCACTGATCGCAAAGCACTTTCTGATCACTGCTGCTACTTCAAGACGCGAGATTGAGTCCGCCGGGTTAAATTTATCTCCTTCGATATGCAGCAAAGAATAGGTTACAGCATGTGCCTGTCCTAAATATACCCCATTACCTATCACAATCATCATTAATACAATCATTGCTGCTTTTTTCATTATCTTCACTCCAATCTGCTTTCGTCAAATGTAATACGCACTATGAGCTCCAATCTTTCATAATTATAGAATATAGAACCAAAGCAGGAAAGCTCTATTAAAAGGTTTAGTAAACACATCAAAACATTTTCACCTTGCTGATAACGCTGAAAAGAGGGTCTGCAAAAATGCAAACCCTCTTTATTATAAACCTACTATCTATTCAATTTTTGCGAAAAACAGATTTAACACACCTTATTGTTGTTCTATCGCCAGTTCTTCATTCCGACAAAAGATTCTGTTAATATGCTCGACGGAATATTCCTTCGTCAGGCTACTAACCAGCGGAATAACCACTAACGGTACAAGCATCGCCAGAGAGCTGAAGAAAGGCATGCCCCAACCGCTTAACAGCTCTAAGACAGCAGGACGAATGAACGATGGCTGAAAGGTAAGTAAAAAATATCCTCCCAAAGAAATCGCCAGCCCTGTAATCAGCCCTGCCCATGCCCCGGATTTAGTTGTTTTTTCCATAAACAGACCACATAGATAAGGAGCAAGAAAAGCCCCTGCTACCGTTCCCCATGACAAAGCCATCAGCGTCAAGATAATAGCCGGCGGTTTAATCGCAATATACAGGGAGAAAACTATAAAAACCACACATAGGATTCTCATTAAACGCATGGTCGTCTTTTCATCCATCTCTGGAAAAAGGGTTCCCCTAACCAGATCAATCGTAATAGACGAACTGGCTACCAGGACCAGAGAGGACAACGTAGACATCGATGCAGATAAGACCAGAATCAATATCAGAACAGCTATAATCGCCGGCAGAGTCTTAACAAAAATCATCGGCATAATCAGATCAGGCGTCGCCTTGCCTGCAAGCAATGGCAATTGTTCAAAAAACAAGTGACCCATTGAACCTACATAGTAAGCCCCTCCAGTAATGATTAATGCAAATACCGTTGATACAATCGTTGCTCTGGGAATAACATCCTGACTCTTTATTCCATAAAACTTCTGAACCATCTGTGGCAGCCCCCATGTTCCCAGACTGGTTAAAATGATTAATGAAACCAAACTCACCCATTTTATACCACTATTAGGAGAAATCAAGCCTGGATCAATGGCTTTTAAAGAATGATACCCCTGTATGACTCCACCAACCGCATCACTGCCCACTACAAAGTAAATCATTAAGGCAATTCCGGCAATCATAAATAATCCCTGCACAAAATCAATCAGAGCAACCGCCAGATATCCACCCAAAACAAGATAGACAGCGGTTAAGCACGTCATTAACAAAAGAGCAACTACATAAGGGATTTGAAAAACCTGTTCAAACAGGTAACTTAACCCCATGAATACCGAAGCAGTATAAGGAATAAAAAAGATAAATATAATTAAACTGGCAACAATTTTCATATTACGGGAATCATATCGAGCTTCAAGAAAGGAAGGCATCGTAAGCACATTTAATCTGCCGGTCATTTCTCTGGTTTTGGGGGCCAAAACCTTCCACGCGAGGTACGTTCCAATCAGCGTGTTACCAACAGCTATCCACAGTGCAGACAAACCAAATCCCCACCCTACCTTTCCAGCAAAACCAATGATAAGAACCGCTGAAAAATAGGTGGTTCCAAATGAAAAGGCTGACATCCAGGGACCCACTGATCGGTTACCCAAGACAAAATCATCAACCGTATTTGTTCTCTTGCTGGTGTAAAGACCGAGTCCAACCACAAGCAGAACATACAACAACAAAATAGCAAGCTTTGCAATCATGTTCCATCCTCCTATACTACATATATTAAATTAGGCTTCTTGTTTGAGACTCACACGTCTCTCCCCAATTTCCCAGAATTAACTCTGCAAATTGAGTTCTACCATCCTTCAACCTGAAACCTATTATTATGGTATTGTACCTTATGGACAACCGTTTTGTCACTACCCAAAATAATATTTTTTTCGCTTGGAATCCCTTCAATTAAACACCAGTTATGATATACCACCTCATCACTTTGACCAGTCAAATTGTTCACTCCCAGATATTCAAGCAACTTCTGCAGACCTATCAAATAGACTCTTCTGGTATCCGCCTCAATAAAAAATGTCGTGATACCAGCTGCCTCCAGAGCAGCCACGGCTGCTCCAACATACATCCCATTTACAGCCACATTTGTGCCTCCCTGCTAGTTATCATATCACTAACATTACAGCCCCACTCTTATTACCCCTACCGAAAAACATATGCAAAATGTTTCCTTAATAGACTATATGAATAAATCATTAACAATGTCCCTTTTACAAACAAATCGCTCCAAAATCCCCTTATATTATCAACAACTGAAATGTTATACTTGCTGTTAGAATATAAAACATTCTTATTACATCAAGCTAATATTCAACCATATTCTATCAGGAGGAAATTTTAAATGAATTTATTTGCGGATTACCACACACATTCAGCCTTTTCAGGTGACTGTGATGTACCCATGGAACTCATGTTGAAAAGAGCTACAGAAATAGGACTAAATGAAATTGTTGTTACCGATCATGTTGATTACGATTATGCAGATCCCGCTTTTGAAATGATTGATTTTGATGAATACAGATCAACCTGTCTTAACCTGCAGAAGAAATACAGGGAAAAGATACGTCTTCTCATGGGTGTTGAAGTAGGATACCAACCCCATATCCAGGAACGGATAGAACAACTCCTTAACAAATATCCCTTTGACTTTGTCATCTGTTCCATGCATATGGCAGACAAACTTGACTTCTATACGGGGGATTTTTTTACAGGAAAAGAACAAAAAATCGCCTACCTGAGATATTTTGAGAATGTCCTGCACGGTGTAAACCAATTTCAAGACTATGATGTTTACGGACACCTGGATTTTATTGTACGTTACGGTCCCTATGCAAATAAGAAACTGAGCTACCATGATTACACTGACATTATAGATGCTGTGTTGAAATCCATCATTCAAAATGGACATGGTATAGAGATCAATACATCTGGATATCGGTACAATCTCAACCAATTTCATCCCCAGAAGGACATTGTAAAACGCTTTAAACAATTAGGAGGCGAAATTGTGACGGTCGGTTCTGATGCGCATACACAAGAAGATATCGCATCCCATTTCAGTCTGGCGTATACATTGTTAAAAGAAGTTGGGTTTAACCATATCGCAACCTATGAACAAAGAAAAGTTAGTTTTATTCCTGTTCCTTAAGAGATTGGATTATTTTAGTATAGGTATAAAAAATGCTTTTCTAATGTAACATAATAGAGTGTATTGTCGAAAAAGAAGATGTACGGTAAATAAAACCAGCATATGAAAGGCGAGGTGTTATTTATGGCTCATACATTGCCCTCTTTACGCTATGCATATGATGCACTGGAACCCCATTTAGATGAACAGACCCTTAAAATTCACCATGATCTACACCACAAATCTTATGTAGACGGATTGAACAAAGCAGAAGTCAAATTGGACGAAGCACGGGAAGCCAACGACTTTTCTCTTATTAAACATGGTGGAACCTGGTTTGCTGGGGAACTGTTACCAAACGGTTTGAAAAAGCGATTTAATAACTTGCATAAAAAGCCAGACTATGATCTGGCTTTTTTGTATGATCTTATTAAATATATTGATCATAAAAAGGGTTTTTTACACATATGTTGAATATTTTACCATACCTGTATGGTGACTAGGTTTTAAGGAGGGTTATCAGTGAATGTAATGCAAACAGTGGAACGACTGGCAAGAAAAATCAATGTACGCCTCCGGCTTATCCTTGCTTTTACATTGGTTGTTATAGTTGTTGCAGGTGTCATGGGCATCTATGCAACCAACGAAATGTCGGAAAAAATCGTTAATGCCGCCCAGCAAAAATTAAAATCAGATTTAGCTTTAGGCAAACAGATCATTGATGAAAGATATCCAGGAGAATGGAGCATTGTTGAAGGAATATTATACAAAGGTACTGTACCTATGGAAAACAATTTTAAAGTTATTGATGATATAGGATCATTAACCGGGGATACCGTAACCATATTTAAAGGGGATACCAGAGTCTCAACCAACGTTATGAAAAATGGACAGCGAAAGACTGGAACCCAGGTGTCTAAACAGGTAGCACAGGCAGTTCTATCAGAAGGCAGAACCTTCATAGGCCGCGCAAATGTTGTAGGTACCTGGAATGAAACTGCATATGAACCCATTTATGATGCTTCAGGAAAGATTATTGGCATCTGGTATGTAGGTGTTCCTGCAACCCCATATGATGAGATGGTAGTGGCTTTTCGTCTAAAGATGATCACAACCTCCGCAGTTGGTATTTTGTTTGGTTTCCTGGCAGCTTTCCTCATTGCGTTTACCGTTGATAAGCCCCTGCGTCGTATACAATCAGCAATAACATCAACCAGCAACGGGGATCTAACAGTACAGATTCCAACCAATGGCCATGACGAATTAAGTCATCTAGGTCAAATGACAAATAACATGGTATTAAAAATATCCGAGTTAATCACTATATCCAAAAATCTAACAGAAAAAGTTCGCTCCTCAACCTCATTACTTAACGAACGATCAGACGCCAACGTAATCCTGATAAACGACATTGCCAGCAAATCTCAAGCCATGAGTGATACCACCCTTGCCCAGGCAGAATTGACTACTCAATCCAAGGCAGCCATTAGTGAAATGTCGGTTGCTATGCAGCAAATGGCACTAAACACTCAAAAGATCAATTCATCATCTACTGGTGCCTCACAAAAAGCGCAACTGGGTGAGAAACAAATAGAACAAGCCATTCAACAAATCTCCATAATCAGTGAAACCGTAAATTCAACCTCAGACGTAATTCAACATCTAGGATCCAGGTCGCAACAGATTGGCAAAATTGTTGACCTCATTACAAACATTGCTGATCAGACCAACCTTCTTGCGCTCAATGCTGCCATCGAAGCTGCCCGTGCCGGTGAAATGGGTCGAGGATTTGCCGTTGTTGCTGATGAGGTGAGAAAACTGGCAGAGGAATCTGGAGATGCAGCCAAACAAATCGCTGGACTTATTGAAGAAGTTCAAACCGAGGCTTTACGAGCAGTGAGTTCAATGGATGCAGGAACCAGAGAAGTGTCCAGTGGTTCAGAGATTATTCATAATGCAGGAAAAGCCTTTGAAGATATCATCACTGCCATTGATCAAGTAGGTCAACAGATACAGGAGATGTCCGCCACAACCGAAGAAATCGCCTCCAGTGGTGAATGTGCTCTGCAAGCCATCGACCAAACCTCGGCCGCAGCAGAACAAAATTCAAATGACGCAAACCATATTCGCGAGCAGATTCAGTTGCAGCTTTCCGGATTCAGGGAAATAAGCGCATCGGTGGATGAATTAACCCTTGCCATTGATGACCTTCAGCGTTCCATAGACTTCTTCAAGATTTAATTAGAAAATAGACACGGATTACACGGATTTATTAGTTGGACAGTTGGACAGTTGGACAGTTGGAACGTTGAAGTGGGTTAGTACGAAAATAGACGTTGGAATAGACGCACCCTTACGGGTACCACTTATGTTTCCTTCGGTCACTTTTAATATGACGCGGATTACACGGATTTAAAGGATTAACACACCCTTTGGGTACAACTGATGCTCCCTTCGGTCACTTTTAAATAGGTCGCGGATTTTTAAAGTGCAACAATATCATCTCGGGGATGAAGGCTTAAGGTTAGCGCAGTGGGGTAAAGGCGATAGAGAAAGATTAAAAATCAGCTCTCCTTACCCAAGCACCCAAAGCATCACCTATCCAAGTCATACGTACAACATTAGATCGGACGCAAGCGTTCTTAAGCCTTCAGCCCCTGGTATCACATTACCCCTAACCCTTTTACCCGTCTCAAACGCCTCCTGTTCGAGGATTGCAATTAACTGGATCGTAATCTGCGGATCAAACATTGTTCCCGCA
>JAYEHK010000126.1:0-12175 GCA_034659475.1 Bacillota bacterium
CCCCCCGCCCCCCCCCCCCCCCCCCCCCCCCCCCCCCCGCCACTACACGCCGTTACAGACCTCTGAATATCCCGTTTTCATCCTTCTCCGCACGACCTTGATCAATCAGGCGATTCAGATGTTTTAACAGCATCAGTTTCTCCCAGAAGACGACGAACTCACTCGGGTGCATCCTGTAAATGAGTTTTCGCTCTGTTAGTGCATCAAGATCTTCTGCAGTATGAAGCAGGTGTTTATAGATGCGTTCTTCCCGTTTGTAAATTCTATCCCTGAACTCTGTCAATCTGGGAACAGCATCGGTACAGATCTCATTAATATGACACGAACTCATCTTGGGTGGATTCAACTCGATAATGCGATTAATAGATCGGATCATGTCCCCAGGATCAGACAACACCTCTCCATACCATGGACCCGCATCTGTTAAACAAATATCGCCTGAAAACAAAAACTCTTCCTCAGGAAACCAGAAACAGCAGTGACCGGCTGAATGACCTGGTGTATGAAGAACCTCTACCCGTGTATGTCCCAGATCAATAATTTCGCCATCCTCCAAACTTCCAGTTGCTCTTAGATTTCTCTCGATATCCTTTTCTACAATACCCATTTGCAGTGCACTTGTTGTATAATCACGATTCGGCATCAGTGTATCCCACTCTGTAAACGAATTATAGTATTCAAAATCCGCTTTGCTGCTGAGCGGTTTGTAATCCAATGAATGCACCATCACTTTTGCTTGTGGGAAAAGATAGTTACCCCTTGTATGATCGTAATGATGATGAGTATTTAACACAAGATCAAAGCTTTCGGGTTGAATCTCATTCAACGACTTCTCACCTGCTCCTGTATCAATAATCGTTTTAACCTCATCATCAATTACGACACAATTACAATAGGTGAAACCTGCTTCACTGACAAGAAACTTGACCCTGTTGCTAATTGGGACTATCATACTCCCCCCATTTCTCCTCAAACACAATCACCAGTATATCCTGTGTTTATTATGGACGCAGATTAACACGATTCTATTTTTCAAATGATTAGCTGCATTAACGATGACCAAAGGGAATATGCGTGATACTCGTAGAGTGTGTTAATCTGCGTTTTGAACTCATTTTTCAACTAATCTACCTCTTAGAAATCCCACAAAGAAAATCACTTACTGATTGGAGACCTCCTCAAGGCGTTGTATTACTTTGTTTAATCGATCAATATTCCGGCCATAACCTGTCCAATCACCTTCTCGCAGTGCCTGATCTGCTTGATCATAGAGCTGACGCGCCTGCACTGCTAACTCTGATAAGCTACTTTCCTCCCCTACCGGCGGCTGCGTTCCCTGATCGGTCGGAGGTGTTGGTGTTGGAACTGCCTCGGCGACACCAAACAGTGCGATTAATGCTTCTTCCAGACTTTCTTCCATAACCACCTGGTTTTGATAGGAAGCAATCACCCGCTTGAGTTCCGGCATCTTGCTGGTTTCTGATTGCAAGTAAAGGGGCTCAATATACAGCAAGGAATTCTCTATCGGAATAACCAGCAGATTTCCGCGGTATGTGCTTGAACCGGTCTGATTCCACAGCGAAATCTGTTTGGAAATCTCGGTGTTCTGATCAATCCTTGACTCAACCTGCATCGGTCCGTATACCGTTTCCTGTTTCGGGAACCGATATACCAGCATTTTCCCGTAGTTGTCACCATCCATACGGGCACACATCCAGGCAGTCAGGTTCGGTCGAGCATTCGGAATATAGGGCAGCATTAAGATGTACTCTTCCTTCTCTTCTCCAGGCAGACGGGTAATAATGTAATAGGGTTCCATTCCTTCCTCATTATTTTCAACGATCTCCGTCGGAATCACCCAGCTGTCTTCTTTATTATAGAACACCCATGGTTCGGTCATATGGAACACCTTATACATATTGGCCTGAATAGTAAACATATCAACCGGATAACGAATATGACTCTTTAGTCCCTCTGGCATCTCTTCCAATGGTTGATATAGACCTGGGAAAATCTTTTCATAGGTTTTTATAATCGGATCGTTCTCATCTGCAATATAGAAATTCATTTCCCCAGTATAAGCATCACAAACCACTTTTACAGCATTTCTAAGATAGTTATTTCCGTTTCTATCAAAAGGCTTAGAATACGGATACATGTCACTGTACGTATAGGCATCCAGCATCCAATATAGACGCCCATCGTCATTCACGACAATGTACGGATCCTGGTCATAGCCAAGATATGGAGCAATCATACGAATTCTATCAACAATATTCCGATTCATCAGGATTTGACTGTCATTACTGATATCAGAGGATAAGATCATCTTATAATCACGAAGCACCCAGGCCAGCAGTAAACGCCTTGAGAATGAATTAATCTTTATCCCGTTCTTCCCTTCATATGTGGTATAAACATTCTGGGTACCCATCGGATAATCGAATTCTTGTTGTTCCGTATTTACAATTACATATGAATCTGTTCTTTCCCCAAAATAGATCTCCGGTTTGGTGATTTCAATGTCAGTATTGCTAACCGGAGGCACATCTTTAATAATAAATTTCGGGAACCCTTCCTGTGCCGTTTCTGTTACCGGACTCATCGCCAGACCATATCCGTGAGTGAACATCAAACGCTGGTTCACCCATGTCTTTGCCTGTTCATCCAGGGCTTCGTTTCGATCCATATCTTCCATTTCACGAACTGATAACATAACCTGTCGATACTCTCCATCTACCATATACCGATCAATATCAACGTTATGAAACACATAGTAGAGCCTCAATTCCTGAAGACTCTTATAGGTATCTTTTAACGGCTGCCAGTCCCAGAGCCGGATATTATCAATGGTCGGACGATTGTTTTCGATATCTGCCGTCGTCAGATCATAACTGATATCAAACTGCTTGGTGGTCACCTCATCCAGATTATACGCCTGTCTGGTGTATTGAATCGCTCTTTCAATGTAGGGCTTCTCCTTATTAAACTCGTTCGGTTGTACGACGATCTTCTGCATGATGGCAGGGTAAACACCGCTTAACAACGTAGCAAGAATAACCCACGCCCCAACACTGTAAAGAATCCAAGTGATTCTTTTAATAAAAATGTTCACCAGGATCATAACCGCAACCAGAATCGCTACCCCCATCAAGACCTTATAAGACAGGAGTCTGGCAAACATATCGGTATAGGTTGCTCCAAAAACAATACCAGAGGGTGAAAACAGAATGGAATACATCCCCAAGCGATATCCCCACGCTTTTAACCCAAAGATCGCGGCCAGAAGGATCGCAACATGACTCTTGGAAAAGGTGAACTTTTTCCATTCCATCATGAACAGTTCAGTCGTCGCATTCATTAAATAGATGACACCAACCAGAACAACAGCGATCACCAGCGCAGTCATTACAGTGGTGTAAATAAACTGATAAAATGACAGGTTGAAGAAATAAAAAGCGATGTCTTTATTAAATACCGGATCGCTGACATTAAATGGTATCCGGTTAATAAACTGTTGAACAGTGATCCATTTATCTCCTACGGATGAACTGACCAGGAACGCACCAAACAAGGAAATAATCGCAAAGATCCAGTGCCCCATTTTTCCTTGAAATAAGCCTCCAAACCTGGACTCTTCCTTATGCAGATAAATAATCTCCCGTCCCTCATCTGTTTCCTCGGGCCGATCAGGCGATTGCTTAATATTCTTTTTCGTTATCTGCAGATTTAGGAAAAAGAATATAAAAGCCAGTACAAATACAACCACATAGAGTAAGGCTTTGCTCAAAAGTGTAATCGTAAAAACATTTTGGAAATCCAACGAGGAAAACCATAACCAATCAATATAATACTTCGAAACTAATGAAATCCCCCCTAGAATTAATAAGAGGATGACAATTTTAGTCATACCGCTGTTTGAATTCCTGTCCATTCGCTTCCTCCCTTTCATAGATGTCTTTTAACAGGGTTTCTTTTCTAAGATTTCTACATCCGCATGTAAACTCCATCGGTAAACGCCTCAATGTTTCAAAAAGGATTTTTGCCAGGGATTTGGATTCTCCATAATAGATGTCCGCAAGTTCCTGATGGGTCCACGGTTGAACAATTCCCTCAGCGAAATTTACGACCAGATATACACCAGCATAACATGCCCCTATTTCTCTGGCTAGATAGACCTCTGGCGTAATACTCTGTCCGATGATATCACCACCTGCCTGTTTGTACATCATCACTTCGGCCGGACTCTCAAAGTGCCGACCATCCGTATTTACATAAATACTTCGGTCAAAAACCCGACCTGACCATTGTTCTTCACAAACATCAATAAGTTGTCTTCTTATCTGCGGACACAGTGCTTCCCGCATGACCAGAAGGTACCTATCCTCCAATCCTATATCTTTACGCATTGAAACATCTATGTAATCATGTGGAACCACCACGTCTCTGGTTCGGAGCAGGTGGTTGATCGCTCCTACTCCTCCTTCAACAAGAACACGTTTAATTCCTGCCTGTTTAAATACCCAAAAGATTTGTCTGGAAGCATTTGATCGGCTTACCCCCTGCCTCCAGCCATGCATCTTACATGTCAAAACTGTTTTTGGTCCTCCAACATTATCAATGGAAAGGTATTTAAACTCTGGACTCGGACCAAACGGGGTATCAAACACCATATTGGCGGCAAGAATCTCAACGCTATTAAGCCTCAAATTCTCTGGAACATTTATACTAAGAGTACTAGAACCTCCAATCAAGGCAAAATCTGCTTCGGGTACATGCAACGTTCATTAACCCCCTCTCAAAAAGTTATTGATTTCTTCCCAAAGACCATTAGAAGAACTTTAGCCGCTTATACTCCGTATCCCTTTGCGCAGGCTTCTTACCAGTTCTTTTTATAATTTCCACCATTTCACTCATTTTCATTCCGTGCGTTACACCTGCGGAACGGACAACATTCTCCTCAATCATGACACTCCCAAGATCATCAGCCCCAAAGAAAAGGGTTAACTGACCAATCCTCTGTCCCTGGGTAACCCATGAGCCCTGAATATGATCAAAATTATCCAAATAAAGCCGCGATAATGCCAGAAAGCGAAGATATTCCATAGAAGAAATCTTCTGCCCTCCGAGTTCAGTATTGCCAGGCTGATAAGTCCAGCTAATAAATGCCCTGAAACCACCCGTACGATCCTGCAACGCTCGAATATTCTGAAGGTGATGCAGGCGATGGGGTAGCTTGTCAACACTTCCCATCATCATGGTAGCTGTGCTCTCCATTCCAATCTCATGAGCTGTCTGCATAACATCCAACCATTTTTGGCTGCTTATCTTATTCGGACTAATCACCGATCGGACCTCATCATGAAGTACCTCTGCTCCCCCACCGGGTAAAGAAGCCAAGCCAGCATTCTGCAAACGCAGTAAGGCTTGCTTAATCGTTAACCCAGACTGTTTTGCGATGAACACAATTTCCGGAGCGGTTAAAGAATGAATAGTGATCGTAGGAAAACGTTCCTTAATCCCTCGAAACATGTCTTCAAAGAACTCGATGGACAGACTCTCATTCAATCCTCCCTGAATCATCAACTGGGTAGCACCCAGAGAAACGGCTTCATCAATCTTATTAAATAAGGTTTCCTGGTCGATAACGTATGCATCCTCAGCCTCTGGTTTACGATAAAACGCACAGAATTTACACTGGCAATTACAGATGTTGGTGTAGTTAATGTTGCGGTCCACCACAAAGGTAATTACATTATCCGGAAACCTGCGGTCCCGCACTTCACTGGCTGCACGAGCAATCGACAACAAATCACCTTGATAAAATAGATATTCAAATTCTTCCTCTGTCAAACGTTTTCCCGAAACAGCCTCATTCAATACATTTTGTGTATTCAAATTCGTCACCTGTCCTAAACATCAATAATATCAAGCGAAGGCACTACATCAATCAAGCCAAGCTGCTGTGCTTCCTTGTAATACCTCAGCAAGCCCTCCTTCTGTCCGGGATTAAAATCAAACCGAAGGGTTTCAAAATAATCACGCAGATATTCAGCCGAAAAATCCTCCCACTGTGCAGCTTTCACTGAAACGTCCGCTATATGGTCAAGGCTCAGCCGAATCGAATCGGTAAATGTATTCTTAATCAGGCGTAATTCATCCATGTGCCGATCCGCAAATTCTTTGCGAATTGCCCAAACAGCAAACACCATCGGCATTCCTGTCATATCTTTCCAAACCCTGCCCAGATCATATACATATAATCTTTCATCCTGCTGATATCTCGCCCTTAATGCATCATCACCGATCAAAAGTGCAGCATCCGCCTCCATCAGCATAGCCCCAAGCTCAGGAGCAGACGAAAAATATTCCGGTTGAATATGATAATGGCGAGCCATAATGATCCGCAACAAAGCCTGTGATGTTGCTGAGATATTCGTTAAGGCTACGGGGCAACCATCCAGTTGTTCCACCGGAACCTTGGAAAACAGGAAGATGCTTTTCACTTCCCCGTCACAGCTAATGGATATATCCGGCATTAAATAGTAATCTCTATAGTTCCTGGCGTATGCAATCGAAGAAATCGGAGCAAGATCAAGCAGATTATCCCGCAGCATGCGGTTTAAATCAGTTGGGTTCCCCTTAATTAAATCCACCTCAAGTAAAAACTTCTTCTCAATCAAACCATAATATAATGGAAAACAGTTAATAAACTGTATGTGTCCGACCCTGGGTCTCATCGCATCAAACTCCTAACCTAATTTTTTACCCTACAAGGTCGAGAGCATCCTTTCCCTCCGACATTGTTTTCATATCACCCTTAAAACTCATTAATAATGTTATACAGTGTATCGCGTTCCGTAGGAACGAATCCCGCTTCCTTAACGATGCGGATAATATCGTCCTTGCTAATCCCTTTTTGGGTAGTAGCTCCGGCCGCATGCATAATCCGTTCTTCCACAACGGTTCCATCCAGGTCATCTGCCCCAAAATGAAGTGAAATCTGCGAAATATCCATGCCCAGCATAATCCAAAACGCCTTAATGTGATTAATATTATCAAGCATCAATCTGGATATTGCCAGTGTCTTAAGGTCATCAATCGCTGTTGTTCGCTGAATATGGGCCAACCGAGTATTCTCAGGTAAAAACGGAAGCGGGATAAATGCCTGAAAACCTGGCGTTTCATCTTCCAGGTTACGTAGTTGAATCATATGATTAATTCTATCTTCAATGCTTTCTATATGCCCAAACAACATCGTGCAATTAGTTTTGATTCCCAGTTTATGGGCCTGACGATGAACTTCCAGCCACTCCTCGCTCATCGCCTTCCTCGGACATAATTCCTGTCGAAGTGCATCATTCAGAATCTCTGCTCCTCCTCCGGGTATAGAACCAAGACCAGCCTCTTTAAGGGTTAATAATACATCGCGTACCGTAGAATTATCGATTTTCGCGAAATGATGAATTTCCACCCCTGTGAACGCTTGAATATGAATCTCCGGGAACGCATCATGCAGTTTTTGAACGACCTCCACATAGTATTTAAATGGCATTTTAGGATGAAGAGCACTTACGATATGGAATTCCGTAATTCCGTAATCTACAGCTTCAGCCCCAAAAGCTAAAGCCTCATCGGGTGTCATGGTATAAGCCGTTTTGTGTTCCTGATCAATGCCGAAAGCACAAAATTTACACCCGGAAAGGCATACGTTGGTGAGATTAATATGTCGGTTCACATTAAAAAAAACATTATGACCTGATTTTTGTATCTTTTGAAATTGGGCCAATTCTCCGATAGACAAAAGATCATTGGAATGATAGAGGTACACTCCATCATCTTTGGAGAGTCTGACCCCATTCAGAACCTTTTCTTTTATTTCCCGCATCCTCTTTTCCATAAAACATCTCCTCAAACATATTTCAAATAACTATTGTTTTCTGGTTGCCTCATTCTATCTTCAAATTTCTCAAACGATTCACGGCTGCCGCCACCTCAAGCCGTCTCGGTAAAGCCAGATCTCCGGGGTGCTTGTCGAAGCCAAAAACGGATAGGACACCCGGATCCAGTCCAACTTCTGAATAAATCATATCTAACAACTCACCCAGGCATCTTTTCCCATCTATGCCTCGAGCCATATACCTCATCATTTCCGCAATAGCCCGGGTTTGACTGGCATCAACGAGCTGATCAATGGCCGACAGATCAATGCTCTCATCACCGAAAAGTATCGTTGACAGCCCTTTGGCCACTACCTTCCTGGACTGAACCATCTGTACCGATTTCGCATGGAGAATGCGTCTGTTTTCAATACTAATATTCCCATTTTCTTCAATATTACGCTTGTTAGGGATCTCGGCTGCAACCTGCCGGGCCTGTTCGGTTACATCGGCCGGCAAAAACCTGTCCATCATGATCACATGATCCGCAACATCCAGATAATCCCCGGCCCCCCCAATGACCAGAATACTCGAAACTCCCTGCTGCTTAAACAAGAACGAAACCCGATCAATAAACGGCGTAATCGGTTCGCGGTCTGCGGACACCAGCCTTTGCATTCTCGCATCACGAATCATGAAATTCGTCGCACAGCTATCCTCATCCAGCAGCAAAACCCGTGCGCCTGCCTCTATGCCTTCTACAATATTCGCCGCCTGTGAGGTGCTGCCGCTGGCATTAGTGGTTGAAAAACGCCTGGCATCGTCCCCGGTAGGAAGATTATCAATAAACGGACTGATATTAACCCCCACAACCGATCTGCCATCCTCTGCCCGAATCTTCACAGCATCCGACACACTAATCACAAACTCGCGGCCGTCGCCATTCCTATGATTGTACACCCCTCGCTCAATAGCCTTTAACAGGGTCGTCTTACCATGGTAACCGCCCCCCACAATCAGGGTTACCCCCTCCGGAACACCCATTCCCTTTAAAATGCCATGGTGTTTCGTAGGAATCTCAACCTCCAATTCAGCCGGACTGACGAAAGTAATCGCCTCGTTTTTCGCCATTGGCAGAGAACTCACCCCGCTCTTACGTGGCAAAACGGAACCATTCGCAATAAAACTCACCAGGTTACGCTCTCCCAGCAAACCCCGAATATATTCCTGATCTTCATATAGATAAAGACTGCTTTTCAATTCTTCCTCACTGTAGTTCTGAAAACGCATACTCTCTGCTGCTCCGGCAATATCATTCAACAGAATATCCTGAGCTTCCATGGCCAGGATTCTGCGCCCTCCAGCAGGAAGGTTTACGGACAAGCGCAGTTCAACAAATCCAGTTTCCACCTTAACAGCTGTCCTTACCAGCACCTCCTGTCCACCCGCATCAATAAACACAGGTGCCCCTTTGGTGGTTCTGCGACGGACCCCCGATAAATGAACCGCAGTTCTCTGAGCAATCACATCTTCCAGGGCTGTTATATAAGTGTCAGAAGTCATCCAGGCCGGAAATCCAGCTTCTGCCATCGACATACGAACCCGCATCCTGCTGGCCGGAGCAAAGGGATCTGCCTGCACATGATCGATAAACAAAACATAACCCCCACACTGAAAACTTCCCTCAATATCCTTGTAGGCCTTGTATCCTCGCCCATCTATCCTGTTTAACTTCTGCTTCAAATCGTTGCTGCTAAACATTCGTTCCTCCTACATGATTGGATTTTATTTATTAAAAAATGCCTCAAGAAGTAATCTTAAGGCATCCTACGAACCCTTATAGGGTGTTACGCACTCTATTCTCCAGCGCCCTCCCCACCGTGTTCCTCGTAAAATCTCAACGCATCATCAAGTCGTTTAATAACCTCATGTGTTTCTCCACTGCCTGTATACATCAATGGCTGACAAGTAAAGCGCTCAATA
Organism: Bacillota bacterium; assembly: GCA_034659475.1. Classification (GTDB taxonomy): domain Bacteria; phylum Bacillota; class Syntrophomonadia; order Syntrophomonadales; family Syntrophomonadaceae; genus JAYEHK01. Next base: position 9,864 of record JAYEHK010000126.1, read on the forward strand.
AAAACCCAGAGATCGAGTGCCATCTCCTCCAGTTCCTCCAGCCCTTTTTTCAGTGCCTTCAAATCAATATCAGCCAGATTTTGTTTGAGTTCCCCAGACTTCTGATTCATATCGCTGATGGTCTCATTAATTATCGCAGCAGGTAAGAAATTGGTCATTTCACAAACCTCATAATGTTTAATTTCCCATTTTATCTTCGATAATATCTATTAAATATCCTTCTTAATACTATCATTTTCCAGCGCAAACCGTACTATTTTTTTTATTAACACTTCAAAACTCATCCCATAAGCCCGAGCAGAGTCAGGAACAAGACTCATCTCCGTCATACCCGGAATGGTATTAATCTCCAACACATATGGATTACCGGATCGGTCAACCATAAAATCCACCCGGGCGAATCCCCTGCAATTTAGGGATTCATAGACCTTTTCGCTCATGCTCATCACCATGTCCCGAGTCTTATCATCGATCCGGGCAGGAATAATATGCTGGCACATCCCCGGTGTGTATTTTGATTCATAATCATAAAATTCGTTACTCGAGGTAATCTCAATCACCGGCAAAGCCAGGGCCTCTTCGTTACCAATCACTGGAACCGTGAGTTCTACTCCATCAACAAACTTTTCCACCAATACCTCGTCATCGTATTGAAATACTTCGCCCAAAGCCGTAACCAGCGCAGCCTGCTCCTTCACAATATAGGTTCCAATGCTGGAACCCTGCGTCGCTGCTTTCAGGACCATCGGCAACCCAATCCCATCCATCAGTTCGAGTGCCATTTGCGGATAATTCATGCTCTGTTTATATTTAAGAATCCGGAAATCAGCCGTAGGAAAACCTTCCAAAGCCAACAGCTTCTTCGTCAGAATTTTATTCATACAAATGGCACTTGCCGCCACCCCAGAACCCGTATACGGAATGTTCATAATCTCCAACATCCCCTGTACCGTTCCATCTTCACCATTTTTCCCATGCAGAGCCAAAAAAACCACATCGGGTTGAAATGCAATAATCTTCTGGATGGAATCACTCTGCAGATCCAATCCTTCCACCTGATAATCATTGTTCTTCAAAGCAGCTAAAACCGCCGCTCCGCTACGCAGGGATACCTCTCGTTCCTGCGACGTCCCGCCCATTAATACTAAAACCTTTTCTTTCATCTTCGTTTCACCGCCTATATCCATTTATATCTAATATATATTGTGACGCATTGCTATCGTAGAATAATAATATACCCTAATTAGGTGGAAACCCACCCTGTTACAGGAAAAAACCGAAAAATTGTTTTTTCATTCACAATTTCCTTGAACAACCACCCTAATTATGCTACAATAAATCCTGCCGAAGCGCAAAGGGGAGTAGCTCAGCTGGCAGAGCATCGGTCTCCAAAACCGAGGGCCGCAGGTTCGATCCCTGTCTCCCCTGCCATTATAAGCAAGTAAAATCGAAGTTTTTTAAACTTCGATTTTTTTGTGTGCTATGCTATTTTAAACTTTTGCTGCAACGATGATGCAACCCACTTAATGACTCCGTTTATTCTCAACTCTCCATACACATTCCATTTTATCCCTGTTAATCGTAACCACTGCCTTAACTTTGATCCTATGCTTTTTCTCTACAAATATTAGTATTCAACAGTACACTCCTTGTAACGAATCAGATTCCTCTTTTGATTATGCATACTCGTTATGGAATGCTAACAGGGGTATCATCAATAGTGATACCCCTGTTAACACAATCCTCTATCAATCGAGTCATTCATTTCTACAAATGCAAAGATTGTAGCGACTGGACACACATTGGTTAGTGACAATCCTCTATCAATCGAGTCATTCATTTCTACGCAACGTCCTTCAATTCCTGTGCATCGGCAATGTCTTGAGTGACAATCCTCTATCAATCGAGTCATTCATTTCTACAGCACCTATTTTGAGCCCTTGGGGGAGCGAGGTTTGAAGGGTGCAGATTCATAATCTCATTTTTTAGATAAAAATCCGAGGCAATAAAATGCTTAAAACAGCGATTCGACATTTAAAATAACTCCTCCTTTCTTAAAAATTCTCTTTCCAGCTATCCTTTTCTACTTATTCTATAATCTAACCCTTTTTCTGATGTTTTTTAGATTATGAATCATTCTATTTATTCCTATTATATATATTATTCTCCTCATATGTTTCAAATCCTTCTCACACACAACATCTGAAACTAATTACCTTTCCCTGTTAATATTCCTGTTCAGCTTCTCAGTAAAATGGCTTCCCTTACTATACCTCCAAGTCTGCCTCTGAGAAAATTGTGATCTTAGTGTT
>JAYEHK010000127.1:0-12043 GCA_034659475.1 Bacillota bacterium
TAGCAGAGCTTGCTGAGTTTCTTGAAATGGATAAGGAGGAAATCGTACTGGCGATGGAAGCTTGTCAGACACCCGCTTATATACAAGATGTTCTTCCTGGAGAAGAAAGAGAACATCTGTCATTGCTTGATCGAATCACAAATGATGACGGCAATACACATATGCTGGAAGAAATAGCATTGCGCGAAGCACTTAGAAGATTGGACGGAAGAGAGAGAGAAGTGATCTTGAGGCGCTTTTTCAGGGATGAGACCCAGGCGGTGATTGCAGCCGACCTCGATGTCTCTCAGGTTCAGGTGTCCAGGATTGAGAAAGCTGCGCTTATCAAGTTGAAGGGGATATTGGAATAGATCATTAAATAGAAGGTGCTTTTGGAGCGATACAGTAATCTGGTTAAATAGCCCCGGGTTCTTTGTTACAGAACCCGGGGGTGTTATTGTCACTGATAAAAATTATTGGAATATACTGGTGGTGAAGGCGTAATTGGAAAAGCAAGAGAGGTAACGGGTGATGAGAAAGCGCATTAAATTACCACGGGCAAGAATCACAGCTTTTGCTCAAAGGTATGCAAGGAAAACAAGATCAAAAGATGAATCTACTCCACTAGATGTAACCCATCGCCAAATAGATGCCGCTGTTAATTATCTGAGCATATTTGAACACATTGGAATCGCTACAGCGATTCTGGAAGAAGACTTCACAATAGCTATAGTGAATACTGAATTTGAAAGAATTACGGGCTATTCCAGAGACGAAGTAATAACAAAAAACTGGAAGGAACTTGTTGTTCAGGATGATTTTTCTACCCTTATCAATGCACAGTGTTTTAAAAATTTTGCGAGTAGCATTCCTAATAATTATGAAATACAGTTCATTGATAAGCATGGAAATATAAGAGATATTTTAATGATCATTTCAAGCATTGCAGGCAGTAATAAAATAGGTGTTTCGTTTCTATATACCAGTGATATAAAACTGGTGAAAAAATGGCAAAAGGTATTAAACCAGACGGTCAAGTCACTGGTTGCATTACTTGAAATAAGGGACCCTTATACAGCGGGGCATCAGAGAAGAGTAGCCCAGCTTGCCTGCGCGATAGCAACCCAGATGGGACTGTCCAAGCATAGAATTGAGGGGCTTGCTGTGATGGGAAATCTTCATGATCTTGTCAAGATAACCGTACCAGCAGAAATATTGAGTAAAACTGCACCCTTAACTGATGCGGAGGTTGCAATTATCAAGACCCATTGTCAAACTGGTTTTAATATATTAAAAGATATTGAATTTCCTTGGTCGGTTGCCGCGGTCGTTCTTCAACATCATGAAAAATTGGATGGCTCTGGTTATCCAGTTGGCCTGACCGGAAAGGATATTATTCTGGAAACGAAAATACTAACGGTCGCTGATGTGGTAGAAGCCATATCCTCTCATCGCCCCTATCGCCCTTCACTGGGTATTGACAAAGCACTTGATGAAATACTGCAAAACAGAGGTGTTTTATACGACACCGAGGTTGTCGATGCCTGTATATTTTTATTTGAACATGATCATTTCAATTTTAGTGATTAAAATTTTTGCTGCATACATTAAATAAAAGGCTAAAAAGGTCTATCCGTAACATAATTTCATAATACTCATATGATAATAATATAGTAACTATTGCTTTCAAGGAGGAATAATAATGGGCAAGGAATGTTGTTCTTGCTGTCATATTTCCGTACCAATACACATACCTGGTAAAGTATGCACCGTGAAGGTTCCTGTACCTACATGTCCAACAGGTCCAACAGCCCCAGCAGGTCCAACAGGCCCAACTGGTCCAACTGGTCCAACAGCCCCAGCAGGACCAGAGTGTGGATGTGTTGAGCAATTAAGATATCTTATTACACAAATCATTGCGCATACTTCACGATTAAGCGGTAGGGTATATATGGAAAATAGCGGGAGTGTAGCTGCCAATTCATTTCATAGCATGACAGGACCTAATCCCAACCCCGGAGTACTTGTATTAGGAAACACGCCAGGAACAGCAATTACGGAGTATAAAACCCTCTGTAAGATAGCTGGTATTGAACTGACTAATCCAACAGGTTTTAATCCAACCTTTACGGGTGCACCTTCACCGGCTCCAACTGGTTGCCAGGCAGATTGTGAAGCAGCAGTAAGAAAAATCATTAATGACAATATAGGAAGTACTCTGCAAATTACTGCAGGTGGTAATGTACTGTCAACTGCAACAGTTAACAGAACAGGATTTGGGATCGCAGAGTTAACAAGCGGTAATAATAAGATTTATGTATCTACCTGCCATGTTGAAAACATTAAGCCATAATCGCAAGAGGGAAATGTTTAACATTTCCCTCTTATTGCACCATTTCGAATGAGAAAAAATTGATATGGGACAAATAAGGATAATCGAAAAGCTCAAAAACATCTTAAGTGGAAAGTGAATTACTCAATTGAAGAAGGGCTAAAAGAAACTTTTAAATACTATACCAATGCGTATCAGTATCCCAATTTTTGCTGATTTTTTGTTTGGTATTTATTCATAGATGGTCTGTAAAAAAGTTTAACAACGACATAGCATATATTTAGAAGAGCAGAGAGTCGCAGACTCTCTATTTGTCTTTCAAAGTTGGTTATTTGTTGTTTTCCTGCAGGCTATCAAAATATGTTTTATTATACAAAAAGAAAGGGTCACCTGGCTTGATTTCTCCAGCCCTGTCATTATGTTTAATAGCTTTTTCAATATATCCCAGCTTGTCATAGCATATACATAATTGAATGTTCGGCAGGTAATCCCAACAGTCATGAATACTAAAGCCCCAATTTTCTTCGGGTTTTTCCAATTTTGTAGCCAAATCAAACCAGAAAATAGCTCGGTTATAGTCTTGCTTTTCGATATAATAATATCCCAATCCGCAACATATCTCTGCTCGGGGGGTATCATATGCAAAACTTCTCAGTAAGGTTTTTAATCTGTTTCCCTGATCACCTTTATGGTTATAACATATTGACAGGTCATAACAGGCAGTAATGCAATCCTCAAACCACCCTTTACCTGAATCTAAAAATTTGTTGTAGTACGCTATAGCCTCATCATAGTTGGCATTGTAGTATAATTCCCTAGAATAATAATAAAGTGATCTGGGGCTTAATTCCTTGCCTTCTGCCAGCATCTTTTCATATATCTTCAGGTTCCTGCCGGGAACAGCAGCATGTATTTTATCGTGAGTAATACATATATTGGTATTTATTATTGTTCCACGTATATCCAAATGTTCATGAACAGGATCATGCCACTGCGGGTTATTGTTTCTTTTTACTAAACGTTCTCTATAATAGGAAAAATTGACCTTGCCATCTATATCAAAACCCACATTATATTTCATCATAACTACATCTATACCGGAATTTAATGTATTTTTAAGTTCTTTTAATTTTACTCTGTCTTCCTCTAGGATTACGTCATCGGCATCCAGCCATAGAATATAATCATTGGTCGCTTTTGAAAAAGAGTAATTCCTGGCAGCGGAAAAATCATCTATCCATTCAAAATCATAAATTTTGGATGTGTAGTTCTTTACTATCTTCTTAGTTTTATCAATAGAGCCAGTATCAACTATGATTATTTCATCTATGATATCAGCAACAGAATCCAGGCATCTGGCAATCACATCTTCTTCATTTTTAACAATCATACAAAGACTGATTGTTATTTTTTTATCCTCATGAAATATTTTTGAGTCATCGTCGTGAATTAATCTATCCATAGATGTTTTATTATTGGTGGACGCAAAATAAGAGCAATATCGATCATAGTTCGCCTGATATTGCTGTTGATTAATTATGGCGTAAGGATGCCACAAATGCCATACATTACAATGTGCGCGTCCATGTGGTCCGCATATTTTATCCATAGCCAGTTGAAAAGCATCATCCTCACCACCCCAACCTTTAAAACCTTCATCAAAACCACCGATGCTTTCAAAATGGATTCGGGGTACGAGAGAAATACCTCCTACTGAAAAATCAGTAATGTCTTCCACTTCATGGTGACCAAGACATATTTCTGCTTCTGGCATTAGCAGTTCATATCTTCTTTTTACCCATGACCAAATTCGATCTCGGTGTCCATTGTCCGGTTTATATGGGACAAGTATAGAAATATCTTTAAAATTCACAGTATAGAATGACTCCTTTCAGGCAATTATAACCAGCTACCTGCCCAGTGGTGAACCGCATAAGCATCAGGAAAACTGTTCTCCTTTACGATGTTTTTCATTCCATAAATATGGATAAAATAATGCTGGCCCAAAAACAGCAAAATCTTTTCTATTTCCTAGCATACGAGTAATATAATAGGGTCCTGTTTGATGATTAACATAAGCATTGTTATAAAAAGAATCCGCAAGTCCATCAATGAGCAGCTTAAAGATGGGATGTGAGGGTACACATCCCATTATGCCAATGGAGATTATACCAGGTGATTCAGAGGCAGAAAAAGCCTTCAAACCACTGATTAAATTCTCAATGTTCTTTAGACACTCAAAGTCACAGTCCAGATATACTCCACCGTATCTATGAATTATTTCATATCTGGCGATGTCTGTTTTTTGGGCCAAATTACTTGTGACATCGAATATTTTCTGATTTTGAAGAGGGATCATATTATCTTCATTCCAGAGCTGCATTTCCCAGTTAGGATGGTGTTTAAGCCATGTTTTTCCATAATCAATAAATTCTTTGGGCATAGGTTTACCACCTAACCATATTCGATGAAATATTCGTGGCATTAACATTCACAAATCTCCTTTTGGTTTTCCTATCTATCCAAAGGACCATAGTGCTATTGAAATTACAACCATCTATCACCTTAAGTATGTAAACTATAATAATATATTCATTATCATAAAAATTTGATAATGTTTTTAATAGCCATTGGCAGTTTGCCAAAATTTATAATAAATGAATCCGAGGTTTTATGGGGATATTTTAACCCCATTCAGCTCTTAGAAACATTTAACAGAGAAAAACTATGTACGCAATAAGTCAATAAGTTAAGCCTGGTCCCAAAGTGTAACGTACTGATGGGGCTTTGCGTATGATAAGAAAACTGACTTATTAGGGGTATCTATTATGAATATAGATCAGGAAAGCATCAGTCTTTGTATGATCGTAAAGAATGAAGAGAAAATGCTGGGGAACTGTCTGAAGAGCTGTCAGGGGCTGGTGGATGAAATCATTATTGTGGATACGGGTTCCCAAGACGCTACGGTAGAAATTGCCCGGGCTTATGGTGCGAAGATTTATCACTTTCCCTGGCAGGATGATTTTTCTCAGGCCCGAAATGTGAGCTTGCAGCATGCCTCCAAAGAATGGGTTTTGATACTGGATGCGGATGAGGAGTTAGCTCCTGAAACAGAGGCAAGATTAAAAGAACTATCCGCGAATACCAAGGTTGCTGGTTGGACTTTTACTATTTTAAGCCCACTCTCCTCTTCGCCAGATAGCCAGCTTATAAAGCATCAAAACCTGAGAATGTTTAGAAATGAGAAGAACTATCGTTTTACAGGAACAGTTCATGAACAGATTCACCCAGCTTTGCTCCAGGATAATGCAATAATACAGCATTCCAATCTCCCTATTCTTCACCACGGCTACGAATATAATCTGGAAAACCGCAAGGAAAAGACTCTTCGCAATATCCGCCTTCTCAAGAAGGCCCTGGATAGCAATCCTGATGATACCTTTTATAACTATAATCTAGGTATATCCTACTACCGTCTGGGCAAATTGGACCAGGCCCGATCGCATTACAGGCTAGCCCTGCAAAAGCTAGATTATGCTGCTGCTTTTGCCTCATCCGTATTCAGGGATTATAGTATTTGTCTCACTGAACTGGGTGAATATGAAGAAGCACTGGAGGTAGTAAGCAGAGGAATCGCATACTATTCTGACTATCCTGACCTCTATTTTCAACAAGGAATTGTTTTTTTTGATACAGGCATACTTGGAAGTGCTAAATCCAGTTTTTTACGCTGTACACGTTTTCAAAAGATACTTCCGGAATACCTTAGCACAGAGGGAATAAACAGCTATTTGGCCTATCAAAATCTGGCCGAGATCAGTGAAGAGGAGGGGCAATTGGAGGAAGCCTGCGATTATACCAGGCGTGCCTTGATGGAAAAACCTTCCTCCCAGCTTATTCTCAGGTTATGTAAGCTGCTTAATAAACGAGGGTTAACGGGAGATGAAGTACGATATCAGTTGGGTGAATTCTTGCCATTAGATGATCTTGCTATAGCCAGTCTCCTATTTGAACAGCAGTATTATGATACTTGTTATGAACTGCTTAAGCAGGGAGATTCAGAAGATATCGAGATACAAAGCTTAAAGTTAAAATGCCTTCAGTCCCTGAAGGGTAATGATGAAATGAAACAGAACCTTCTACAGATAGAATCACCTTCTTTTACCGCTGAGATTTTAAAAGAACAATGTATCGCAAGGTGGGAGCAGGAACCCAGGCAGGATGCGAGTCCGCTTATTGTAAGCTTTCCAGGACAGGAAGATCCTGTGGTCTTTGCTTGCAGTTATATAAATAAATTGATTTTCCCTGGGGATAATAACATCTTTAAATTACCCGACATTCAAGACTACAGTGATCATCTTCTGGATATCGCTATTAATATTCTTGAACTGGGCGATAAAGACCTCTCCGTAGCTCTTGTAGAGGCTTTAACTAATCAAAACCGGGGTGAGGCTTACTATCTGCTGGGTAAATATGCGGTACAAAAGGGTCTTTATAGAAAGGCAAAAACCTTACTGGAGAGATCTATTAATTACTGTCAAGCAACTGTGGATGCATATTATCAGTTGGGAATAGCCTGTGCAGGGATTAACTTGCATGATAGGGCTTTTATGTATTTTCTGCAAGCCAGTCAGGAAAGCAATGATGAAAGATACATTAGCTGTGCTCTGGTAGAGCTTGCCACCCACCTTATGCAAAGCCTGCAAAAACTACTCAATAAAAATGCGGGGGATGTTAATCTTCGCAGGCAGTTGTTTTACATGGCATCCATAAAATCGAAGTCAGAGCGGTTAAAGAAAATGTATTTATTATCGGTAGACGATTCAGACGAGCAATATCATTACGAAAATGGATCAGGGGGAAACGTATGAAAACTACTTTAAGCTTATGTATGATAGCCAAAAATGAGAGCGATAAAATTGCGCGCTGTCTTGCCAGTATAAAAGATTTTGTGGATGAAATCATCGTTGTTGATACCGGTTCTACGGATAGCACCCGGGAGATTGCCCGCCAATATGGTGCCAGGGTATTTGAAAGCAGGTGGGAAAATGATTTCAGCAAGGCTCGAAATATTTCGTTGGAGAATGCCAGCTCTGATTGGATTCTTTTTCTTGATTGTGATGAAGAAATAAGCCCCGAAAGTGGACCGATAATAAAAAAAATGATAGAAGAAGGTCCTTATGAGGCTTATTTTGTAGAGGTGGTTAACAACACAGAAGTCTCTACCCAGTTGATCGTTACCTCCATTCGTCTTTTTAAAAATCGCCCTGTTTATCGTTTTGAAGGTAGAATTCACGAACAGATTGTTTATTCGATTATCAGGAATTATGGAAGGGACAGTATAGGGGCGAGTAAAATATCTATTATCCATCATGGATATAACACGCTGGATGTTAATATTGAAGCCAAAATTCAAAGAAATATGAAAATCCTTAGCAGCTATTCTGAAGAAGAAAAGGATGGTTTTTATTATTACAATCTGGGTACAGAGTATGTGCGTTTGGGGGAACGACAAAAAGCATTGGCTTGCTATCTGCAAGCAGCTGAATCGACCAATCCGGGGCAGGGGTTTGGGCCGATTCTTGTTAAGAAGATTATTACTACGCTTATGGAGCTGCAACGCTTCAAAGAAGCTATCAGACAATTACGATATTATCAATCCTTATATACAGATTTTAAAGATCTATTTTTCCTTGAAGCGATCTGTCACCTGAACAGCGGGCGATATAGTCAGGCAATGAGATATCTGCAGATTTATAATGAAATGCTGCCATCTCCGGGTTGGTATCCAACTGAAACCAGGTATTTTGGTGTAAGCTGTGAAGAGCTTATGGAAAAGGTGAAAACTGTTGCTATTGAGCGAGATTATCCGAACCTTACAGTATGTATTATTGGTCAGAACGAAGAAGATCATATTGCCCGGTGTATAAAAAGTGTGAATGAGATTGCGCAGGAAGTTCTATTCATGGATATGGGCTCTACTGACAGCAGTGCTGCTGTAGCTGAAGAATACGGAGCAGAAGTATATCCAGGTCATTGGCCTGAATGTCCTCTGGATTTATATCAGAATACAATTGAAGCTGCCAGTGGTGAATGGATTCTCATTATGAAAGCTGATGAAGTGGCAGCAAATGAAGCCCATGCACCGATTACTCAGACAATCAAAGAAGGGATCCATGAAGGGTATGTTATTAAAATCAATACCTATCTTGAACGGAATTTTTCACCGGTAAACACTCAAGTTAAGGGGAGTTACAGGTTATTCCGAAAAAACAATAAAGATGGTATAAAGCATATATTTAACAATGACTGCCCTTTCCGATTTGCTATAGATTCTCTCGGTTTAGCAGATATTGTTCTGCATCACATGCATTATCATTCCAAAGAGGAATACATTTCTCAGAAGATAGATAAAAAACTGCACTTCATCAGAGAGAATATGGAATCTGATTCCCTGGAACAACTATACGCACTGGGGGTTGTTCATTTCTATGCTCATGATTATAGTTTAGCAGCCCGGTACTTTGAGGTGTGTCTTGAAAAAGGCAGCATAGAAAACGAAGCAGAATTCTTCTACTATTATGCCCTCGCGCTTACCAACCTCACACGTTATAGGAAAGTTATAGATATTCTCCCGCAGATCATAAAACGTTTTCCCGATTATACAGATATTATCTATCTGCAGGCTATTGCTAAATCTATGCTGGGAAATACAACTGAAGCGGAAGAGCTATTGCAGCAGTGTATCCAATCAGGTGAAGCCCCCTGGAATAAATATATCTGCAATCCGGCTACGGGAACTCTTAAAGCATTTTGTTCCCTGGCCACTATTTATGCTGGTAGGGGCAATCTGGGAGCTGCCCTGCAGTTTTTCGTCAGGGCAGCGGTAATAGCAGGTGGTTTTGAAGAGACTGTGGATAGTATAGTCGTACTACACGATAAACTACCGCTATCAATGGAAAAATTCCTGGAAAATAATAGTATATTGAATGCTCAAAACCTGGGTATGGTAGCTCAGACTTATGCAAAAATGAAGCGGTACAAGGAGAGCTTTCATTATCTTAACCTTGCCTGTGAACAGGCAGCAAAGGAAGAAACACCGGAATTGTCTGTTATATATGGGGTGAGTGAAGTATTGTTATCGGCTTTTTCCCGGGAGGCTGCAAAAAATCTTCCGGACGATGCCGCTATAAGAAGCCTATTGATAAATTGAGGAGCTGGTTTCATGATCAAAGTGCTTATTGGGAGCAGTGTGCGTCAGGATAGCAGGACACTGGAATATTTTTTGGATTCTCTGCGGGATCTGCTTACAAATGGGTGGAAAGTAGACTATATGTTTGTTGATGATAATGACGATGAAAAATCCTCACAGGTACTAAAAGATTTTCGCCCCCTTGATTCCAGGGTTACTTTAATAAAAGACAAGAGCAAACGAGCGCCATATGTAAAGGATCATATAACTCATCGGTGGAATGAAAAATTGGTACAGAGGGTAGCTAAGAATAAGAACCTCATTATGGAACACTGTAAGGCCGGACAATATGATTATCTCTTGCTGGTAGATTCAGATTTACTGTTACATCCTGAAACATTAAAACGTTTAATTGCAACGGGGAAAGACATTGTTTCAGAAGTATTCTGGACCCAATTCCAGGCGGATAGCAGGGAACTTCCCAACGTCTGGTTGATGGATGCGTATCAACTCTGTCGGACGGAGAGGGAGGAACAGATTAGCCAGGAAGAAGCCCAGCGCAGGACACAGGAATTTTTAACGATGCTTCGTAGTCCTGGTGTTTATAAGGTAGGGGGACTGGGGGCTTGTACTCTTTTTACCAGGCAGGCACTGGAAAAAGGGGTTTCATATGACGAGATATATAACCTTTCTTTTGTAGGGGAGGACCGGCATCTGTGTATTCGTGCAGCAGCTCTGGGTTTTGAGTTATTTGCTGATACTTATTATCCCTGTTTCCATATTTATCGTGAGAAATACCTGGAACAGGTTCCTGATTACCTGCATTCTTTACGAAAAATGAAATTTAACACCTCCATGCAGGTGATTAACGGTATTCTCAAGGAAACGATTGAGAATCTACGAACCGTAGACTTCAGGCGTGAGATGGAAGAAGAACGATTTTGGCATAATTTTACCGCTCAGGGATGGAGGGCTTTTCAATCATTTGTAAACAAGCAGGAGCTTACTAGCACAAAAAGCATTCTGCGGGCAGAGTTGGTAATAAAAGATCTTGATTTTAATGAAAATCTGGATAGGTGTGAAATCTTGCTGGAAGTAAAGTTAAGAGGAACAAGCGGGGGGCAGGTAGTTAATCGAGGTGAAGAAATCAGGATTAAGATGCTCGATACAGGAGCATGGAAGATTGATGAATATGAGATGATAAAAGAATACGAAGACCACACTGAAGCAAAGTATTGTACTAGCATTTTCAATTCATATACCCGGCAAATCAAAAACTCGCCCGGTAAACTGAGCCTGGGTATGCTGGTCCATAATGAAGCTGATCGCTACTTGAGAAGGGTACTCGAACATGCTGCCCAATATGTGGACGAAGCAGTTATTCTGGATGATGCAAGTACTGACGATACGGTTTCCGTTTGCATGGATTGTTTAAAAGATATTTCTCATTTTATTCATACGAATAGTAAAAATACATTTAGTAATGAAGTGATTTTACGGAAACAGCTTTGGAACCTGCTTATTGAAAGAAATCCAGACTGGATACTTATTCTTGATGCTGATGAAATCTTTGAAGACAGAGCTGTAAACCGGATAAGGGAACTGCTTAATATACCCTATGTGGATTATTATATGTTTCGCACCTATGACTTCTGGGATTTGGATCATTACCGTGAAGATGAACACTGGAATGGACACCTGCGGCATATGCCTTGCCTGCTCCGTTATCAACCCCATTTTTCCTATCAGTGGAGAGAAATTCCGCTGCACTGTGGGAGGTTCCCAATCAATTTGGGCCTACTTCCAGGGGCCTTATCGGATCTGCGATTAAAACATCTGGGCTGGGCCAGCGAAAGCTACCGGAAGCAAAAATATAAGCGTTATATGGAAGCTGACGGGGAAGGTAAATACGGAAGCCTTGAACAGTATCAAACCATACTTGACTCGTACCCGGTACTGAAGCCATGGATTGAGGATGAATAAGAATAGTCCTCAATAGGAAGCTATACTTTTGGTTCAGCAACCATGCTAGGCAAAGCCAAGAAGAAGCTTTCGAATTTGAAAGCTTCTTCTTAGGGTCTTTGCAAAGTCTTAGGGTTAGGGGCAAGCAATCGTTGAGACACAAAATACGGTAGGCACACAAAGATCGGTGACGGTAAAGGAAATACCGAGCTCTCCAATAACCAAAGTAGGGGTAGTAGTAATGCTTGTTGGGTCACAGGTACAACAAACGGTATAGGTTGGATCAAGGCCACAGGCACACAGGGTTACCCCACTGGGAAGATCCAGACATGTACTGTTGTCCTTTATTTCACAGAAGTTTAAGAACGTCGATCCTCCTTGATTCATGTATTCATACTCAAATGAAGCATCATAAGAGAAACATAATGAGGGTGGGCTTGAAGCCCAGTTAATCGCTGGATTGTAAACATCTACACAGCCTTGGGTGCCTGCTCCTATAGGGGTATAGGCAGGGGACGTACATGTAAGGGTTGGGGAGAAATTCAGACCAATGCTGGTGATTTCCTCGGCACATATTC
>JAYEHK010000128.1:0-2409 GCA_034659475.1 Bacillota bacterium
TTATTATTTGTTTAAGTTTATCGCTTTTAATGGGTTGTTCCCAAAACGAATCGCCAGAGAAAAAACCCGCGCAATCGGAAGAAAAAAAGGAACCTGCAGCCCTCAAAAAAATGCTTTCAAGCATGGATGCTGTGAATGAAGAACTGGACAAGAAGATAAAAATGGAGCAGGAGGCACAAGAAAAAGAGCAAGAGGCATCCAGTCAAGCAGCGGAACAGGGAGATGCCGGTAAGAAAACCGAGGAAAATAGTTCTGATAAGATGCCGGATCTTAAGAAAGAAGAAACGCATATTAAGGACATTCATGCTGCGTGGAATACTCTCGAGCCTGAGGTGATTAAAGCAGGCTTGAGCACGGCTGATAGCGTTGCATTTGAAACGGCTCTTGATGCGCTTACCATGTACGTAAGTGACAAGAAAATGGACGAAGCCCGCCTGTCTGCGGCTGCTATATATAAACCATATGCGGAACTGTCCCGGGTCTTTTCTGGACCTGTTCCCGCAGATTACTATCTGGTAAAGTATGAAGTCATGACGACGGCTATTATGGCAGAACAAGAGGAGTGGGACAAGGCCAGAGAGAGGTTGCCGCTTTTGGAGGAAGATTGGAAGCGGTTAAAAACGGAGGCTAACGAGGTAGACCAGAAGCTCATCACCCAGACCGACTATGCGGTTACGGATATGAAAAATGAAATAGAAAACGAACAAACGGAATCAGCGATGATCAAAAGTGAAATTGTCATGAAACATTTAAAGAATATTGAAGGGAAGCTGCGTAGCAAGGTTTGAGTGATAAATCCGTAGGGGTTAGTAAGAAATACAGGCAGCCAAGAAGTGAATTCTCTTGCCTGCCTGTTGTTTTGTGATTTATTTAGTTCTCGTGTAGAGTTCTTCAATTACATCATGATAATGCTTGAGAATGACTTGTTTTTTTGTCTTCATCGTGGGGGTTAATTCGCCGTTTTCTTCTGTGAAACGACGGGGAATAATTTCATAATGTTTGATGGTTTCAAAATTCTCCAATTGTTGATTCGCTGATTGAACTGCTTCGGCGACCATCTTTTGCAGCAGTGGCTGTGCGATAAAGTCCTTCCCTACTTCTACACAGAGAGATGCACCCCCTATGCTGGAATAAACTAATTTGTCCTCATCATAATCAATTCCTGCGTGATCAAACTGGGTAACGAAATAATTGAAATCCGGAACAATAAGTGCGGTGATGAAATTTTGTTCATCGCCAATGATAAATATCTGTTCTACTGCGATATTCGTGGTGAAGAGGCTTTCCAGTTTTAAGGGGGCCACATTCTTACCAATTGCCAGACAAATGATGGCTTTTTTGCGATCCACAATTTTTATAAAACCGTCTTCATCCATCTCGGCTAAATCACCAGTTCTAAACCATCCATCAGGGGTAAAACAGGCTTCATTTTCTTCCGGTTTATTGAGATAACCAATGAACATTCCTGCTCCTGTGATCTCCAGTTCTCCATCTTCCGCGATTCGGGCCAGCGATTCATTGGCCTGCGGACCAATTGTGCCTACTTTGAGACCTTTCATGGGGTTATAGGTGCAGGAACCGGTTGTTTCAGTTAAACCATAGCCCTCAATCACAGGAATTCCGGCAATGTAAAAGAAGCGAAGCAGATCGGGGGCGATTCCAGCACTGGCAGAAAAGGAGAAGCGGAAACGACTGCCAAACAAAGCACGTATTTTTGCGAATAATTTATCCGCAATCTTGTATTGTATCCGTAATCCTACTGGCAGGTGTGCTGGCAAATCCATAGGCCGCATATCAATACGTCCTTTATTATCAACTCTGTAATTGAATGCTTTTTCTCCCACCCCAAGTGCCCAGTTGAAAAGACGCTTTTTGGAAGGGCTTGCATCCAACTGCTGCTGAAACTGCGTATAAATTTTCTCGTAAAGACGAGGGACACAGCTAAACCAGGTAGGATTGTACTTTTGCAGATCATTCATAAGGGTAGAGGGGCTGTCTGCATAGGCAATGGAGGCACCCAGGTAGATGGCAGGCCACTGGGCACAAGAACGCTCAAAAATATGGGATAACGGCAGGAAGGACAGGACCGGATCCTCTTCAGTTAGTGGATGACCCACTTCAATAAAGTATTGATACGCACCGTCCATGCGAGTGGACATCGATTCTTGTGTTAAGATAACGCCTTTTCCCTGCCCTGTAGTGCCGGAGGTGTAGAGGATGGTTGCCCAGTCAGCCATTTGGTTTCCTTTCCAGCGTTCCTCGTATAGAGCACGGTTTTTATCAAGGCATGTTAAAAAAATAAATAAGTCAATTTACTTATTATACCAATTTTCAAACCAAACAGGCATTGTTATCCCTTTACTGAAATAAAAATTACCTGCATTATACATAATTGGTGTCACTCCTATT
>JAYEHK010000129.1:0-11774 GCA_034659475.1 Bacillota bacterium
AGGAGTGACACCAATTATGTATAATGCAGGTAATTTTTATTTCAGTAAAGGGATAACAATGCCTGTTTGGTTTGAAAATTGGTATAATAAGTAAATTGACTTATTTATTTTTTTAACATGCCTTATAACGGTTACCCACATAGTCAGAGTTTCATAGCGCTGAAAACCGTAATAATAGGCCAGTGTGCCCAGGCCTCCGCCGCCTACGATGCCTGCCATGGCGGAATAACCTATCAGGTTGATGGTGGTTATTGAAACCCCTCTTATAAAGGAGGGGACAGTTTCTGGGATAATTACCTTGCAGATGATTTGCCAGCTATTAGCACCCATTGATAAGGCGGCTTCAATTAATCCGGGTGAAACTTCTTTGAGAGACGTTTCAACCAGACGAGCAACAAACGGGATCGCTGCCAGGGTCAGAGGGATAATGGATGCGAACGTACCGATGTAGGTTCCTGTGATTAACCGGGTTAATGGAATAACCAGAATTAAAAAGATAATAAATGGAATGGAACGCAGTGCATTTACAATGGAACCGAGTACCTTGTTTACAGCTTTATTTTCCAGGATATGACCATCTTCGGTTGTGACCAGAATAATTGCCAGTGGTAAACCGAACACATAGGCAATTACTGTAGCTATGAAGATCATATATATAGTTTCCCATGTGGCAAACAAGGCTTGTTGCGCCAGTGCATTTTCTGCCCACTAGGTACTAAAAAAACTTATAGAAATGAATCCGAAACTATTTATCATGATGTAACACCTCTATTTCCAGGCCGTTTTTCTGCAGGTAGTGCATGGCCTCATTAATTTGATTTGGATTTCCCATCAGTTCAAGAGTCAAATTCCCAAAAGGGGTTTCATTAATACGATCCACATTTCCGTACAGGATGTTGGCATCCACGTCAAAACGCCGGATCAGAGTTGAAATTATGGGTTCGCCGGCAGATTTTCCGATGAAGGAAATACGGATCAAACGGTTTGCCTTTTGTGCGTTTTCCAAACCTGAAGAATGAACGAGCTCAACCGGAAATTCTTTCGGGAAAACAGTATTAATAAAGCTTTTGGACGTTGGGGTTTGGGGATTGGAGAATAGGGTCAGAACATCACCAACCTCAACGATCTGGCTGTTGCTGATCACAGCGACCCGGTCACAGATCTCTTTAATAACGCCCATATCGTGGGTAATGAGCAGAATCGTTAGATTCAGCTGACGATTAATATCTTTTAATAGCTTTAAAATGGATCGGGTTGTTTGCGGATCCAGCGCTGAAGTGGCTTCGTCACACAAAAGGATCTTAGGATCATTAGCCAGTGCTCTGGCGATTCCCACTCTTTGTTTTTGTCCGCCGCTTAACTGGTTTGGATAGACGTCTGCTTTGTCAGATAAACCAACCAGCGCAAGAAGGTCAAGCACCTTTTTTTTTGATTTTGCTTTAGGGGTTTTACTGATTTCCAGGGGGAACATCACATTTTCAAAAACAGTCCGTGATGACAGCAGATTGAATTGCTGAAAGATCATACCGATTCTCTGACGGGATGAGCGGAGTTCTTGTTTATTCAATTGGGTGATGTCCTGGCCATCTACGACAATGGAACCGCAGGTGGGCTTTTCTAATCTGTTGATGCAGCGAATTAAGGTGCTTTTTCCGGCACCGCTGAGCCCGATGATACCGAAAATCTCTCCGCTTTTAATGGAAAGACTTACATCATCCAATGCTTTTACTTCATGTGTGGGCGTTTTATAAATTTTGCTCACATGTTGAATGTCAATCAATGAACTTACCTCCAATAAACTACTGATCTTGTGCTGATTCTTTGTTACAACGAAAAGAACTGTTCAATAAGTATATTTTTTGTAACAAAAAAGCGTCTCTTTGTTCGACACAAAGAGACGCATATCTGCAATTGACTCTTATCTGTCAAACATACTACTGTTTGCAGGAATTAGCACCGCTATCATTGTCTATCACACAATAATTGGTTGCCGGGCGTCATAGGGCCTGTCCCTCAGCCACTCTTGATAAGAAAATAATATTCAGTTTTTATACTTGCGCAATTATACAACAAGTTTACGAAAAATGTCAAGTCGTATTTAAGGAAAAGGGGGGGTGACATGAGGGGGGGCAAATAATGATGAAAATATGACGGTAGCCTTCCTGGTGATGACGGACCTCATCTATGGTAGAGCAAACTTTAGATTCCGATCTTTTATTGGTTGTTTGTACTATTGGCGTAATGTATACACCGATGACAATTAAATTTTCGGAAAAATAAAAAGGCTGCGTCTATTAAAAAACTTGAAATATAGTATGAAAAATGGTTACATTGAATGGGGATAAAAGGAACATGTCCTGAATTTTAAGAGTGAGGATGTTGCCTGTGGGAAAATTACCTGAATATGTAGGAGTAAGTGCGTTTGGAATTAAAATGGGGGTTGTTGTACCCGGCAGTGATGTTGTGGGAATGGTTTATGACAGTCTTGAGAAATGTTATGCTGACGGGCTTTTGAGTGATGGGGATACGGTTTGTATTACCGAATCAGTTGTTGCTCGTGCGCAAAAAAATTTCGTAACACTAGAAGACATTGCGATAGATCTTAGGGAACAACTGAATATTAACTCGGGTTCATCGGTTGGCATATTATTTCCAATCTTAAGCCGAAATCGATTTTCTTTGATATTGCAAGCCCTGGCTGCAGCGGTGCCAGAAGGCAGGGTTGTGCTTCAGCTTTCTTATCCCTGTGATGAAGTAGGGAATCAATTGCTTCCTGATGAGATAGCGGAAGAATTGGAACTGAAACACAATGGGGTAATTACGCCGGAAGATCTGGGTGAAAGGCGCTTTTTCCACCCGATTACCAGGGTGGATTATCTGGATTTATATCAACAGATTATCCTTGAACAGGGGTGCAAAGCAGAAGTGGTGCTTTGTAATAATCCGCTGCAGATGCTAGCATATAATCTGGATGGTATAATTGTGGCCAATATCCATGATCGATATAAAACGGTTAAAAAACTTAAAGAAAAAGATGCTAACTGTGTTACTTTACAGGATCTATGCAGTGATCCTGTGCGAGATGCCTGGTCGGAATGGGGGTTGCTGGGCAGCAATCTGTCATCTGGGAACAAACTGAAACTAGCTCCGCGTGACGGCAGTAAAATTGCAAAGCAAATCCAATCGCGGGTTTATGAAGGGCTGGGACAGAAGATCGAGGTTATTGTGTACGGAGATGGAGCGTACCGTGATCCTTCAACAGGGATCTACGAGCTGGCAGATCCGCAGCCAGCTTTTGGGATTACGCCAGGTCTATCCGAACGATATCGAGAGGGTCTGAAATATAAATATCTGGTGGATAAAATGTGGGATGAAGGCATGGAAATCCAAGCGATTGAAAAAACGATGACCGAGCGGATGGGGAAGGTGTCTGAACGGAATGACTTTGAAAGCGAAGGCACGACCCCGCGCAAAGTAGAGGATTTGATCGCTAGTCTTGCAGATCTGGTAAGTGGGTCAGCAGATGCTGGAACGCCTTTGATTCTGGTGAAGAACTTTCTTGGTTAATTAGAAAATAGGTTGAGTATAAGCGGAAATTATTAGTTGGAAAGTTGGTTAGTTGGTCAGTTGGAACGTTGAAGTGGGTTAATTAGAAAATTGATTTTTTTAACGCAGATTTACGCTGATGTCCGCTGATTAACGCTGATAACTTTTCAAATATAAAAAAACAGCGTTAATCTGCGATAATCAGCGGTAATCAGCGTTAGAAATCGTTCCCATCCCCGGTTGCACGCTAATTTTCATCGGTGGTTGTGGCCTGCGGACATAGAGGGTTAGTAAGAAAATAAACTTTTAATAGATGCAGACTTTTTTTGTAAGGGGTCAGGGGTGAGGAGTAAGGGCAATGCTCGGCGCATAGCGCCTGGCTCCTAACCCCTCACTAATTTTCATAGCTGTTTGTTATCTCAATAGCGGATTGGCTGATTGGGGTGATCCAGGGGATTGTTTGCAAGTGATCCATGAGTTTGAAGAGGGCGGCGTCTTTTTGTTTGGCTTCAATCATCACATCAAAATCAGTGTTTGCCATCATGGCTTTCTCTAAGAAATCTATAAAGAAGGTCGGTTCTATAAAATCTGCATGAGCACGAAAGTCTTTTTCATTTTTAGGACTTGACAGGTGGATTTTTGGAGGAATGATTCTAACCTTTAGATAGGGGGGCAACTGTTTATATTGGGTGATGAACTTATTCATATATTCTGTTTTATTTCCGTATCTCCCGCCTACATGAATGACCAATTTGGCCGAAGAATTCAGTCCCATGGTCTCAAAAACATTGTGATGGTACTCCAGATCACGAAGAGAGGCTTCAATTACTTCTTCCCGGGGAGAATTCAACAATGTGAAATGATCGGGATGAGCGCTGATTCGGAAATGATTGTCACGAGCGTATTCCCCCAACATTTTAAAGTCTTTTTTTGTTGCGGAGATCCAATCCCAGTTTTCAGCGATCGGATGGGTAGCCAGGGGGATGAGTTTTGAGGTCAAACGAAAAACGTGGATGTCGTGTGCTTGATTGTGATAAAACAGACGTTGGTTTTTTTATATTCGTTGTGGCCAAAGCGTTTAGTTTTGCCAGTCTCATTTCTTCTGACTTAAGTTTGTTCAGGTTGGACACTGTCACCGTTTTTGATGGAGAACAGTCTTCTAACATTACCGACATAGCCACATAACCAAAATTAATTCTCAAGCGACCACCTACATTTCTAATTCAACGATTATATCCTAAAAAAAATAATGGATTCTTTACTAGAGTTAGTGTGACTATTTCAATGAATCTGTATACAGACAGATGAGAAACATTTCAACACTGACTTGCTCTCGTGCCAAGCGGACACAATTATCAATGAAAAAAAAGGCTGCGGGAGGCGTAAAGGATGATCTGAAGCAATAGACGGATAGGGGAACCGACAGTCGGAAGATGAATCTTCTGACTGTCGGTTAGTTACTGTTGTCTGAAGTTGAGTGATGTTATCGGTATGTGTTTATATTTGTTTCTCCACGATTTCCCCGTTGTCATACACGACACGCAGGGTAAATTGTGGAGTTGTATTTTTGGCAGGGGCGTGTGTGTAGTCTACATGGTATATTAATTGTGGTCCATCATAAGAGTCATTTCTTGTAAAGGGTACTTCTGTCTGTGGTGCATGCGATTCCTTGACTACCAGTGCGGCAGATTGAATTTTTATTTCAGTGTCTTGAAATATTTCAAGCAGTGTAACATCGTAATGGCCCCCCTTTCTGAAAACAGGCATGGGGACGGTTCTTTTGCCTGTTATGGCATGACAAGTCCGCCATCACAGTGAATGACCTGACCACTGATATAATCGGATTGAGAACTGGCTAAGAACAAACACAGGTTGGCAATATCGTCTACGCTGCCAGCTTTTTTTAAAGGCACAGATTGGAGGGCCATTTTTTTTATTTCCGGGGGGATGGAATCGAGCATTTTGGTTTCAATGTACCCGGGCGCAATTGCATTGACATTTACCCCGAATCTGCCCAGTTCCTTTGCTACAGTTCGAGTAAGACCTATCAAGCCTTTTTTGCTGGAAGAGTAGTTTGCCTGTCCAATATTTCCAAATCGTACTGCGGAGGATATGTTAATTACTTTTCCGCCTTGATTGGCTTTCATAACAGGTGCGGCATGACGAATACAGTTAAAAGCGCCCTTTAGATTAACTGCCAGGACTTCGTCCCATTGTATTTCCTGCATTTTCAGCAGGGTGACATCTCTGGTAATGCCGGCATTGTTCACGACGATATCAATGTTTCCAAAGGTATCGAGGACCTGTTGCATCATCGATTGCACCTGCTCATAATTTGAAATATCTGCATTGATGCCCACGACTGGGTTTCCATCCTGGGTTATATCGCCAACGACCCGGTCAATTCTTTCCTGAATAATGTCATCAATAACAACTATGGCGCCTTCTCTGCTAAATTTCTTGGCAATCGCTTCACCGATTCCCTGGCCTGAACCTGTTATAATTGCAACTTTGTTTTCAAGCAACATATTATGCATCTCCTTATCGTATAAGTAATTTCACGAATCAAAATACTTAAAAACATAATATCACAAAGGCTTCCTTATTGTGAGAAATTTTGCAAAAACAAGACCTGCTTTTAATGCCGGTCCAGGGGAAGCAATCTTTAATGGTTAGCGATATAAAAAAGGTTACTTCTGTCACCTTTTTATTACATAGATCATATTATTGATTGTAAAAGTTAGTCTTCTTTAACTTTATGGGATGTATTGGAGGGGAGATAAGGTATGGAGGGATTGGAGCGACTTAATAGTGTATCCGTGGGACAGTCGGTTATTGTGGTGAGGCTCAATATGCTGGGAAACAGCCGACGCAGAATGCTTGATATGGGTTTGACGCCGGGAACCAGGGTGGATGTCGTCCGCAAAAGTCCGTTGGGAGACCCGACCGCGTATTGTGTGCGGAATTCTATAATTGCACTTCGTGAAGTGGAGTCACGTCATATCATGGTTGAGCATTGTTAACACGGAAGGAGTTGGAGGGGAAGAATTATGGGGAGAAATATGAAAATGGCTGACTTAATACAGGAAAAGGGTATCAAACAGGGAGAACCGATCACTATCGCGCTGGCGGGGAATCCTAATACGGGGAAAAGCACCCTTTTTAATGCCCTGACTGGCCTGAGGCAGCATACAGGTAATTGGCCAGGGAAAACGGTTTTACAAACGCACGGATATTTTTCTTATAAGGATCAGCACTATAAGCTTATGGATTTGCCAGGCACATACTCGTTAATAGCCAATTCTGCTGATGAGGAAGTGGCACGTGATTTCCTCTGTTTTGGCAGGCCTGATTTAACCATCGTCGTGGTGGATGCCACCTGTTTGGAGAGGAATTTGAATCTGGTTCTTCAGGTTACAGAGATTACATCCAGGGTCATCGTTTGTCTGAATCTAATGGATGAAGCGAAAAGAAAGGGGATCAATATCGACGTTGAGAGACTTGGTGAAAGTCTGGGTATCCCGGTTATTCCAACTGCTGCTAGCAAGGGAGAGGGGATTTCTTCGCTTTTGAAAACAATTTATGATGTGAGTGTTGGACGGATCATTCCACAACCGGTGATGGTTTCGTACCCCTCCAACATTGAAGATATGATAAGTTGCCTTGAGCCCGGTATTATCAAAACACTAGGGGATTGTATCAACTCCCGCTGGTTGGCCTTGCGTCTCATTGATAATGATTACAAATTGCTTTCTTCCATACAGCAGTATATTAAACCGGAGATTGCAATAAGAAGCAAGCATTTTCAGGAGGTGCTGGCATGAATGAATTGCATTCCCTGGAGCATATGGCCAGAGAGCTTTGTAAACAAAATGAATATGATCGTGATCAGATTGTGGAGAGTATTTATGACCACGCAGCAGGGATTACAGCCAACACAGTTACCTGTTTGGACCTTGGCAGAAGGGGCTTCGAAAACCGGGTGGATAATGTTGTAACGTCGAGGTTGTGGGGATTTCCAATCATGTTTGGGTTGCTAGCACTCATCTTCTGGATCACGATTACCGGAGCCAATTATCCATCGGCAGCCCTGGCGGATTTGTTTTTCGGGTGGGAAGCCTGGTTAACAAACCTTTGCCAGACTTATCATGTGCCTGCCTGGGTACACGGATTCTTTGTGCTGGGGGTTTTTCGTGGGACTGCCTGGGTTGTTTCGGTTATGCTGCCTCCTATGGCCATCTTTTTCCCTTTGTTTACCCTGCTTGAAGATGCTGGTTATCTGCCGCGTGTAGCATTTAACATGGATTGCCTTTTTAAAAAGGCAGGGGTACACGGAAAACAGGCGTTAACCATGTGCATGGGATTTGGCTGCAATGCAGCGGGAATTATTTCCTGCCGGATTATTAATTCTCCCCGGGAAAGACTGATTGCGATTCTGACCAATAATTTTGTACCCTGTAACGGACGATTTCCTACCCTGATTGCGCTGGCAGGTATATTCTTCGGGGGATCAGCGCTTTTGTCAGCAGGAAACCTGGCGGCTACCTTTGTAGTTGCTCTCCTGGTTGTACTGGGGGTTGTTATGACGCTGGCCGTTTCAAGGGTTCTTTCTCAAACGCTTTTACAGGGCGAAGCCTCTCATTTTACGTTGGAACTGCCGCCCTATCGTAAGCCGCGGGTGGGGGAAGTCATCATTCGTTCAATCCTTGATCGCACTTTATTTGTTATGGGAAGAGCAGTGATTATTGCAGCGCCGGCTGGCGGAATCATTTGGATTATGGCAAATACGATGATAGGAGATGTATCGTTAATCTCCATATGCGCATCGTACCTGGATATACCTGCCCAGTGGATGGGGTTGGATGGATTTATTCTGCTCGCTTTTATTCTGGGGATGCCGGCTAATGAAATTGTTTTACCGATCCTCATTATGAGTTATCTATCAGGCGGAGCCATGATTGAACTGGACAGTTTGGCTGAACTCCGTGATCTGTTTGTAGTGGAACACGGATGGACCTGGTTAACGGCTTTGTGTACAATGCTTTTTGCGCTCTGTCACTGGCCCTGCGGAACGACCCTGTATACGATTCAAAAGGAGCAAAAAAGCTGGAAATGGACTATTATGGCAGCGCTGATTCCAACCGTAGCCGGGATATTGCTCTGTGTATTGGTAAACGGACTGGTCAGTGGGTTGCATTTGCTTTAAATGATATAAAGTCTGTGTAAGTACGCATTATAAGGAAGCAGAGGGACGTTCTTTCTGCTCCTTTTTTATCTATTGCTTTGGGATTAATTATAATAAAGGAAGCAAAAAGAACGTCCCCCTGCTTCATACCCCTGCTTCCCGAGGAGAAAACAGCATGATTGCCCGGCTCGTAAGCACAATCATTTGTCAAATGGGAAAGTTGAATTTATAAATCAGCCTTTTATTTTTTGTTCTTTTCCTCCAGTGCGGCTTTGAGCAACTCGCCTAGGTTGCTGGTGATTTCTTCATTGTCGCTGTATTTGCGCACGAGGCTCTGGTCCCGGCCGCGGCTTTGGCGGCTTCTTTTAAAGACATCTTCGTCCTTTTGCTCGAATTCGCGGTAACAACAGTTGCGGTCCTGACAGACCAGCATTTTACCTTTTTTGGCATTTACAACCAGAAGGCTTTTGCCGCAGTTGGGACATTTCTTTTTGGATAGGTTGGTATGTTTAAATTCCGCATCATCCAACGCGATGGTTTGCACCATTTCAGCGGCTGACCGGCGTATTCCGGTTACAAACGTTTTGCGGCTTCCTTTTCCTTTCGCGATCTCGGATAATTGCTGTTCCCAGCGGGCCGTCAATTCAGGTGAGCGAAGCTCCTGCGGAGCCAGTTTAATGACCTGTTTTCCTTTGTCTGTGGGGACGATCTGTTTCCCTTTGCGTTCAATATAAAAGGTATTAAACAGCTTTTCGATGATCTCTGCTCTTGTTGCCGGGGTGCCTAATCCACTTCCTTTTAAGGCCTGCTGTAGATCTTCATCATCCACAAATTTTCCGGCACCTTCCATGGCGGTTAATAAGGTGGCTTCTGTATAGCGGGGGGGAGGGGTCGTTTTTGACCGGTTTAGCTTACAGCCTGCGACTTGTTTTTTCGCTCCCTTCTTCTGCATGGACAGGGATTGATCCGGGAGATGATCTTCTGTGCTTTTGGTGTCGTCTTTGTCTGGTGCTCTTCCTTCCACTTCTCTCCAACCCTGTGCAAGTACTACTTTCCCACGGGAGAAAAAGCGTTCACCATTTATGATGGTGATAATCGTTGTCTGATCGTAACGGAAAGGTGGATATAACACGGCCAGAAAGCGGCGCGCAATCAGATCATACAATTTCTTCTCATCAGGGTCCAGCTTGTTTAAGTTCAGAGGCTGTTCTGTGGGAATGATGGCATGATGATCGGAAACCAGGCTGTCGTTGACGAAACGTTTGCCTGGATTTGGCCTGGATTGTAGAAGGGGTTGTACTAATTTTTGGTATGGGCCTGCATTCATTCCTTTTAATCGTGCGGGCAGTGTTGGTACGATGTCCTTGGTAATGTGCCGGGAATCTGTCCTGGGGTAGGTTACCAGCTTGTGTTTTTCGTATAAATCCTGTAATACGGACAGGGTTTTTTGTGCGCTCCATGCGAAGCGGCGGTTCCCATCGCGCTGTAATTCGGTCAGATCATAGGCCAGAGGGGCGGGTTCAGTTCGGGTTTCCGTTTTGACGTCCTGAATTTTTCCGCTCTTTCCATCTAGTTTTGTCACAATTTCCTGTGCTCGGGTAAGGTCATAAATTCGACTCTGGTTTTTGCCGTCCCGCCAGTCTCCAAAATAATCGCCGAAATCAGCTCTTATGGTCCAGTAGTCAACGGGTTTGAAGTTCTTTATTTCTTCTTCACGCTGTACAATCATAGAAAGTGTAGGGGTCTGAACTCTGCCAGCACTGAGCTGGGCGTTAAATCTACAGGTCAGTGCGCGCGTAACATTTAGTCCAATCAACCAGTCTGCCTCTGCTCTGCAGACGGCAGCATCGTAAAGACAGTTATATTCGTTTCCGTTTCGAAGCTTGGCAAACCCTTCGCGAATGGCTGCATCTGTCTGGGAAGAAATCCATAGACGTTTGAAGGGCTTTTTCCAACGCGACTTTTCCATGATCCAACGGGCGACAAGTTCTCCTTCTCGTCCAGCATCAGTGGCAATGACCAGGTCTTTGATATCATTTCTCTCCATCAATTTGTGGACAACCTGGTATTGGTGGGAAGTTTGTTTAATGACTTTGATTTTCATACGATCTGGCAGCATGGGCAGATCTTCCATGCGCCATTGTTTTAGTTTGGCATCGTATTCATCGGGTTCTGCCAGGGTGACCAGGTGCCCCAGGGCCCAGGTCACGACATAATTGGGTCCTTCTAAATAGCCTTTGTTATTTTGAGTACATTTCAAAACCCGGGCAATTTCCCGGGCTACACTTGGCTTTTCCGCCAGAATCAGTGATTTCATCCGTATTCCTCCTGATTTTGCTTATTGTAAGATTTAGCTATTCTTTGAACCTGTGAATATATAAAGTTCTTTTCAGTCAATATTCGCGGATGCATAAATAGGATGTGAATTAATTACAGTTTACCGTTTCCGGTATAGAACTGCAAAATCTATCCGAAGAAAGCAGATGGATAGAAAAAATGTTAATTAGAAAATAGGTTGAGTATAAGCGGAATTATTAGTTGGACAGTTGGTTAGTTGGTTAGTTGGAACGTTGAAGTGGGTTAGTACGAAAATAGGAACGAATAGACGCGGATAACGCGGACCTTTAGGACCTTCGCGGAAAAGTCGGAAAGTAAATTTTGGTGAGTCTCGGGGACTGGTCTGCTGACTCGTTTTAAGAAAAACCATCATATGTCCCCACCAGCAATTGCAAAAATGAGTCTGCGGACCTGTCCCAGTGACTCGCTCACCCAGCACCAATTTTCATCGGTGGTTGTGTCCTACGGTCATGGTGGGTTAATTAGAAAATAGCTTTTTAATAGACGCAGACGACGGAGACTTTCTGGACTTACGCGGACTTTTTTGTAAGGGGCCAGGGGTGAGAAGTAAGGGCAATGCCTGGCGCCTAACGCCTAACCCCTAACCCCTAACCCCTAACCCCTCACCAATTTTCATAGGTGGTTGTGGCCTGCGGGCATGTGGGGGGGGACAAGGTTTTTTGGGGAGTGTTTTTGGGAAAATTGT
>JAYEHK010000130.1:0-11670 GCA_034659475.1 Bacillota bacterium
GAAGGGATGTCAATATAATTTCCTCCTCTTACACGGCAGACTATTTCAGTAAGGAGTTAGGGGTGAGGGGTGAGGGGTGAGGAAAATGTTTGACGCGAAGCGTCTAACCCCCTAACTCTTAACCCCTTACCCCTAACCCCTAACCAAAGCTAGGTTAATCCCTGCCGCGGAACGGACCACATGAGAACGGAAACAGACTCCAAAAGCAAAAAAGGTGCTAGGCTCTTAACTTATTCAGAAAATAAATTAGTTTCCATTACGTATTGCGAATAAGTTAGGAGCCTGGCTCCCTTCATGCAGCGTTACCACCCAATTATCTAGATACGCAGAGTCCTAATAGAACATTGTTGGGGTCAGACACCGCTTGTCCCATTCTACACCCTATTCAGTTTTCCAACTAACCAACTAACCAACTAACCAACTAACCAACTAACCAACTTTATGACGCATCATCTCTCTACTATGCCAATACAATTTGAAATAGTGAGGTATTTATGAGAGAGCATTTGCAGGAATTTGATCTTATACGGGTGATTGCTACTTTTACGGTGATTGGGATTCATATTACCGCTGGTTATGTGCTGGTTTCTCCGGCTGGTTATCTGGGGAATCAACTAGCTCGTTTTGCTGTGCCTCTTTTTATCATTATGTCTGGTTTTCTGCTTCAATACGCGGATTTGGATCATCCTCTTGACACGGGCGTGTTTTACCGTAAACGTTTTGATCGAATTCTATGGCCCTATGTCCTCTGGAGCCTTTTCTACATCGCATTGACCAGCGTTCTGTCCGGACAGCCTGTATCGCTGCCGCATCTGCCATCGCAAATTCTATGGGGAACAGGTTATTATCATCTGTACTTTGTGATCATCATTATTCAGCTCTATCTTCTCTATCCCTTCTTACGGAAAATGCTGCTCGATCACCCACGAGTAGTTTTCTTATGCTCTCTTCTGATTACATTAGCCAGCCAGATCATCCTTTATCAGAATATGCTTTCAATAATCTCCCTTCCTGCAGCCTATAACATGATCTATCTGGTTTGTTTTCCGGTGTGGATCTTTTACTTTGTACTGGGTATGATGACTGCATTGTATCAAAAGCAGTGGAAAAGCGCCTTACATAATCAAACGGTCATAATAGGAGTCATCTGGTTTATCAGCTTTGTACTACTGATGGTTGACAGTCACTATCGGGCCAGTTATGGTTCTTCCATCCGTCCCAGCGTTATGCTATATTCCGTCAGCAGTTATTTCTTTTTTTACGTGCTGGCGTTACGCTTTACCAGAGCCCTCCCTGTTTGGGTATCCTGGATTGCCAAACAATCCTTTCTCATCTTCCTGATGCACCCGTTTTTCCTGACGGCAGCCGTTTACCTTGCGATGAAAATTGGCATGCCCAATCTATGGGGAAGAACCCGTGGAATGGTTACGCTCTACATTGCAGTTACCCTGGTTACCCTGGGAGCCACCTACCTCATCAGTCTGACCCCCCTGGCAGAAAAGCTGGGCGGCTCCTCCCACCCTATTGTATTCCTACAGAAAAAGACGCTATAATGTTACCAAGTAAACTAATTTCGTGTCATCAGTATACTTTAATTATTGATATTTGTTATCGGGAAGTACGAAAATGAAAAATGGCAAAATAATAATTCCCCTTGTTCTGATTGTGGTGATTGGCATCGGCTTGTATTATGGGTACCCGGTTTTTTTCTCCTCTGATAGGAACCCTCTTCAGGCAACCGGAACCATTGAGGCCACTACAGTAGCCGTTAACGCCAAAGCACCAGGGACGCTTAACAGCCTCTCGGTACAGGAAGGTGATCCAGTGCAAAAAGGACAGTTGTTGGGTGAGTTGCTCCGCAATGACCTGATCGCCCAACGCGAACGAGATACCATGGGGGTTCTGGCAGCAGAAGCCAAACTTAGTGACCTGGTTTCCGGTCCTCGGGCACAGGAACTGGAACAAGCGATTTCCGCAGTGAATATCGCCAGAAACAATAAGACAAAAGCGGATCAGGATCTCGTTCGATCAGAGAGTCTGTTTCAGGCCGGTGCCATTGCGCAGGATGCTTTGGAAAAGATCAGTGTGAATGCGGAGGCGAGAGCCAGTCAGTTGGAACAGGCACAGGCTGGTTTAAGCCTGCTTCAGGCCGGCAGCCGCTCATCCCAGATTCAGGCTGCCACCTCCGAGCTGGACAGAGCCAAAGCAATCGTTTCTGCATCCGAGGCCATGCTGGAGGATCTAAAGCTTTATGCGCCCCAAAACGGGGTTGTCCTTAGCAAAAACTATGAAGAAGGTGAATTCCTGTCGATGGGTGTCCCGGTTGTAACCATCGCCGATTTGGAAAAACTCTGGGTCAACGTATATATTCCCACCGATGACCTTCCCGCAGTAAAGCTCGGTCAGGCCGTTGATGTCTCAGTGAGCGGAGATAATACCCAGTATCATGGCATTGTATCGCACATTGCTTCCCAGGGCGAATTCACCCCCAAAACCATACAAACCAAACAGGAACGAACCAATATTGTTTTTGCTGTAAAGATTAGCCTGGATAACAAAGACGGGAATCTCAAACCGGGCATGCCTGCTGATATTGTCTGGGTACAGGGAGAATAGCTCATGATCAACGTCCAGCACGTCAGCAAACATTTTAAACATATTAACGCCGTTCAGGATGTCAGTCTTTCGGTTAACAAGGGCGACATTATGGGTCTGGTAGGCCCGGACGGCGCCGGAAAGACCACGTTACTGCGAATGATCTGTGGATTAATCACCCCCGATGCAGGGAACATCTTGCTCATGGGAAAATCCATCGATGACCTGGATGAAGCCAGAAACAATCTGGGCTACATGCCCCAGCGTTTTAGCCTGTATGGGGACTTGACGGTTGAAGAAAACATCCATTTTTTCGGAAGCATGTACAAACTGGATCGGACTCTCATCAACCAGCGCGCTGATGAAATCCTTCACATTACTAAACTCAAACCTTTTAAAAATCGCTTTGCAGACCAGCTCTCGGGCGGGATGAAACAGAAGCTTGCGCTAACCTGTGCGCTGATTACCCGTCCAGGAATTCTAGTTCTCGATGAACCAACCTATGGGGTCGACCCCGAGTCTCGCAAAGAATTCTGGAAAATCCTTTATCAGCTGAATAAGGAAGGCATGACCATTTTGCTTTCAACCCCCTACATGGACGAGGCAGAGCTTTGTACCCAGGTTGCCTTTATCAGTGAAGGCGTACTGCGTGCAGTTAACGCCCCAGCTGCACTAAAAAAATCATTTTCCTATCCGGTATTACAGATTACACTAAAAGCCAAACAGCGTTTAGCTCTTGAAGATCTTCCCGGTGTATTGGATGTCAGCTACCTGGGAACAAAGATTCATGTTGTTATTGATCATCATCAGGAAACGGTAGAAACCATTCGCCAGTCCCTCCTCCAGCAGCAGGTTAGCGGGTTTTCCATTCAGGAAATCCGCCCCTCCATGGAAGATATTTTTGTAGCTTTGGCTGAAGGAGGACTGAAACGATGGGATCTGCAATAACCACCCAAAACCTCACCCGCCAGTTTGGTGCCTTTACGGCTGTGGATCGTTTGACCCTGGATATCCCTCACGGCGAAGTATGCGGTTTTCTTGGCCCTAATGGAGCAGGAAAATCCACAGCGATTCGTATGTTGTGCGGGATCCTTGAACCCAGTTCAGGAGATGGAACGGTACTGGGCTATGATCTGCGCCATGAATCGGAGAAAATTAAACGCAACATCGGGTACATGTCTCAAAAGTTTAGTCTCTACGATGATCTGAGCGTCTTTCAAAACCTTGATTTTTATGCTGGTATATACAGCATTCCCCCTAAAATCCGTCGTTCAAGAATTGAAGAAATGATTGAACTGGCACAGCTTCAGAGGAGACAAAAGGAACTGGTCGCCAATCTAAGCAGTGGTTTTAAACAGCGCCTGGCACTGGCCGCAGCCATTATTGCCCGCCCTTCTCTGATTTTTCTCGATGAACCTACCAGTGGGGTGAGTCCAACCAGTCGGCGACAGTTCTTTGACCTGATTCAAAACCTGGCACAACAGGGAACGACCGTTATTGTCACCACCCACTTCATGGACGAAGCAGAACGCTGTGATACCATAGCTTTTATCAATCAGGGTAAACTCATGGCCCTGGATTCCCCTGATCATTTGAAATCATCCATCATTCAAGGGCATCTAGTGGAGCTGGAATTATCTGATCCCATGGATCATCTGGATAGGATATCCGCCCTCCCCTATGTAAAAGAATGCAGTCTCCATGGAGCACTGTTGCACATCCTGCTGAGTGATTTCAGCAATATTAATCTTCTTGAACAGGAGGTTGGCAGGACACCGATTCCCATTGCCCCTTCTCTGGAAGACGTATTCATTCAACTGGCTAAAGCAAACAAAGGAGGCGGGCTCACAAGTGAGTAGAATTATTTCTGTTTTAAAAAAAGAGTTTTTGCAGATTCGCAGAGACCGTATGACCCTGGGTATGATCTTTATGCTCCCTTTGGTTCAACTGTTGCTCTTTGGCTATGCCATCCAAACAGAGGTTCGCCATATCCCCACCGTTGTCTTTGATCAATCGCTGTCCGCTCAAAGCAGAGATTTGCTGGAAGCCTTTTCAGCTTCAGGCTATTTTGATATTGTGAGTACGTCCGGTAGTTATGATGAGGTCACTCGAAGCATTGACAGCGGAAGTGCACGTGTAGGTATCATTTTTCCGCCAGATTTTGACCGTTCCCTACAGCGCGGTGAGTCTGCACAGGTTCAGGTTATCGTAGATGCCAGCGACAATATGCTGGCCAATCAGGCCATCGCTACGGCCAATTCTATTGGATTAATCAGATCCCAGCAGATTCTGTTTGAAAAAATACCTTCGGCACAGGTCCCCTACGACATCCGTGTACGCCCCTGGTACAACCCGGACGGCATCACCGCCTATTATATGGTTCCCGCCATCCTGGGCGTCATCGTTACAATGACCATGGTCATCATGACCTCTATTGCAATTGTTCGAGAACGAGAGAGAGGTACCCTGGAACAGTTAATGGTCACCCCTATCAAACCATTGGAATTAATGATCGGGAAAATCATCCCGTATATCGCCCTGGGCTATGTTCAAATAACGATTGCCCTACTGGTCGGCGTCCTGGTCTTTCATGTGCCCATCCGGGGAAGTCTTTTACAGCTTTATCTCTTAACACTGTTTTTTATTACGGCCTCTCTGGGGTTGGGTCTCATGATATCCAATATTGCCAAGAATCAGATGCAGGCATTTCAAATGTCATTTTTTGTTATGCTGCCCAGCATCCTTCTGTCCGGATTTATGTTTCCCCGGGCTGCAATGCCGCGTTTTATCTACTATTTGAGTGATGTGATTCCCCTGACCTATTATCTGGACATTATTCGGGGCATTGTATTGAAAGGAATTGGTTTTCAATACCTGATTGGGCAGGTAATGGCTTTAATCGTTTTTTCAATCTTCTTTTTAATATTCAGTACTTTAAAATTTAAGAAAAAGATTGCCTGATGGAGGAACTAAGATGGATATCAAACAAAGAATCACTCTGACCTGTCGTGAGCTGGCCAAAACCAAGGGATTTCATGCGCTCACCATGGATGAACTGGCTGCTGCTTCCGGTGTAAGCAAGCGTACAGTTTATCGCTACTTTCGCAGCAAAGAAGAGATCATCGAATGGACCCTAGAAACTTTTATGCAAGAGACAGCAGCTTTTATTGATTTGCTTTTAACCACTAACATTGAACCTGCGGAAATGCTCGGTGCCCTGCTCTAGGAAAAATGTCAACTAATAATCCCAGGTCATTTGGGGAAAATAGAGCTATACTTTCGAAAGGAGGATGGAATATCCGATGGATTTATCAAATCGCTTTGGAAGACATCTCTATCAAGCCTCCCAGTCCGCCCGACAGGCTGTTATGGAAGCAGAACATGCGCAGGAAATCATGCACCAGGCTCTGGATATTGGTCATCCCGGGGACATAGAATACGCTCGGGGGAAACTACAGGCCGCCCTGAATCAAGTGACGCAAGCACAGAACGTCGCAGGGCATTATATCAATGTGGATGAACAACAACTCTTGCAACAGGCTGAATTCGCACTACGGAATGAATATCAACACCTTGAGGAAAATGACATTACCGATCTGAAGGATCAGCTCCAATACGAAGATTGATCTCATTAACTGGGCCCAATTTCATTAAAGAATCGGAGATAGCAATCTTGAAAAGGCCTCTTTGGTCCTGATCAGTATAGGCCTCGCATTGTAGCGTTCCATGGTGATCTCTTCACTGTCATTCAGATCCATTAGAAAGCGCTGTTCCAAATCAGAGGCAATTGCTTCATCGTAAATGAAGGCATTCACTTCAAAATTAAGATTAAAACTACGCAAATCCAGATTAGAGGTACCGACCGTAGAAGCAAAGCCGTCACAAACAATCATTTTGCTATGAAGAAAACCTTCCTTGTAAAGGTAAAAGCGCACGCCGGCTTCCAACAATTCCCCTGCAAAAGACAAGGATGCCCAGTGGACAAACATATGATCCCTTTTGGCGGGGATGACGATACGGACATCGACCCCCGACAGTGCAGCCAGACGCAATGCTTCAGAAATACTCCCATCAGGGATAAAATAAGGGGTCTGAATATAGAGGTTGCTTTTTGCACCGCAAATTAACTTCACATATCCATCCTTTATAGCAGGCCATTTCGAATCCGGTCCGCTGGAAACGATCTGTACCGCTTTCGTACCAGCGGACGTTCTTTCCGGAAAATATTGTTTGTCTGATGTAACATTTTCCTTTGAAGCATATCGCCAGTCCAGCAAAAAGCGCACTTCCAATCCATCCAGGGCACTTCCCTGAATCTTGACATGCATGTCCCGCCAGTGCCCAAAGCGTTTGGACAGTCCTCGATACTCATCACCAATATTAAAACCGCCTACAAACCCTTCTTTTCCATCAATCAGACAGATTTTGCGGTGATTGCGATAGTTAATCCTCAGGTTGATATAGGGAATAAACGGCGGAAAAAATGATGTAACCTTCCCTCCCGCTTCAATCAACGGACGGAAAAACTTTTTCGGCAGCCGAACCCCGCCCATCCCATCGTACAGGAGCTTCACTTCGACTCCTTCGTGCGCCTTCTGTGCGAGAATCTGGATAATTTCCTTTCCCAGTGTATCATTGCGAATAATATAGTATTCCATATGGATGTATGTTTGTGCCTTTTTTAACGCGTCAATGATCTCCGCAAAGAGCTCCTGTCCCTCATTAAAGACCTTGACCTCATTATTCTGCGTTAATAGAGACTGACTGTTGCTCAGATTTAGCTGAAGAATATCTTCATAATCATGCAGCCTGGGATTTACAAAAGGCAAGTTATGCATATGCAGACAATCATGCTGCTGGTGTAAAATCGGATATAACTCACACTCTTCATCTTTTTTCAAATAAAATAATTGTTTTTTTCGAAGATCCTGCCCCAGAAAAACATAAAGGACGAACCCAATCACCGGCATAAACAACAGCATTAAAAGCCAGGTTACGGTTACGGTAGGGTTTTTTCGTTCAAATAATACAACTACAATAGCCAAGGCGATGTTTATGAAAAAAACAATATCAATGATCTGCCAGATAAGTTCCCCTGTCATAGCTTGCCTCCTGTTACAAACATCCTGATCGTTCTATTTCAGCCTACAAAACTGGCGGTTCGGTCAACGTGGGTCCGGTGTAAAACGATCTCATCCCCCACCCCACAATTATGATTACATAGTACCTCTACAACTGTTTCTTCCGCGATGCGCGGGGTATTATTGTGCTGACTGAGATGGGCCAGGAATACCTCCATATGTGGTTTTCGGTCAATACTACTTAACAGATTACCGGCCTGTACATTCGACAGATGCCCCTGATCGCCCAGTATTCTCTTCTTCAGGAAATATGGATAAGGCCCTGTTTGCACCATTCCCACATCATGATTGGATTCAAGGATTAAGACATCTGCATAGGAAAGCGCCTGTTCCACCTCTTCCGTAATCATCCCCATATCCGTGGCCAGAACGCATTTAGTATGCCCAAAACAAAAACTAAAACCTACAGGATCAATGGCATCGTGGGAAATGGGAAACGGTTCAATCTGTAGGGACCCAATATTGAGTTTCTCACCCAAATCAAAACAGCATTCCAGCGGAAGTTTATCCCGACAGGAAATTTGCCCCCAGGTTGCCGGGCGCGCATAAACAGGAACCTTGTGACGGCGAATAAAAACATCCAACCCTTTGATGTGATCAGAATGTTCATGAGTGATCAATACCCCATCAAGTTCAGAGGCCTGTACACCAACACCTTTTAGTCCCAGTTCCACTCTTTTTGCACTGATCCCAATATCAACCAGAAACTTTTTCCCTCCCATTTCAATCAATACCGCATTACCAGTACTGCCACTGGCAAGAATATGTACCTGCATCATCGATCTCCTTCCCCGGACTTTGCTGTGTTGCGATAGATCCTCGCACGATACCAATTATAATCGATTTGGAGCAGGTTTTTGGCAGAATTATTTTGATGCGATATAATACATTGTAGTTATTTTTTTATATGAAATAGTTTGTGGAAGGTGTGAATTATATGGAGGAAAGACGGTCTCCAGCGTTATTAAATCAGCGTGTAGATATGAAGTATGCCACCCTGCTAACCTTTAATGATGTGCTCGAACATATAAAATCCGGTGGGATTCCAGGCATTCCCTTGCCTGCAGAAACAAAAACCCTGATCTTGACTCAGTTTGGCACCATAGAGGGAGACATCGTGAACCTTGACAATGATGAACAGGAAGAGGTCATGGATGAGTCTAACTGGCGGGCCATCTTTTTTAAGAATCTCGTAAACGGCGTTGCAGAAAGCCGAAATGAGGTGATTCTGGATTGGGAAAACCAGAATGACGTTGATAAATTGAAACTTATCAATGACGCCTCTTATATCCTTTTGAGCAATGCTGTCATTATTCCCTTTTCCACCCCTCAGGCCCGTTTCGCCATTGGCGAAATGGTCTTGTTTACGGACCAAATCGTCGGCATCAGTGCTGGAAAAACTCCCCCTGCAGCTGACGATCGCCCCTCCTGGAAAGATCATCTCCATCATATGAACATGGCGTAAATGTTTGCCTCCTGTGAAGGTTATCTGTGGCTTTGCTATTGTTGTTCATCAGCATATTATTCGTGGTTTCACCCTAGCGTGTGCCATGGGTAGTTAGTAAAAAAACGATATCTCGGGGATGAAGGCTTAGGGTTAAAAAAGAAGGAGATAAGGGAACATACTCATTCCCTTATCTCCCATTTGTGTGCTACCCCATAGGTTATCAACACCTGATTGCTATATCTTGAATCGTTCGATCAGCTCATTAAGAACCTTGGTACTTTCCGCCATCCTTCTGGCGGCATCATTAATCTTCATGGCTGCCTTCGTGGCCACCTCTGCCCCTCTAGCAACTTCCTGGGATCCGGCGGTACTCTCTTCAATGGTCGCTGCAGTATTTTCAATGGCGTGATTGATCTGCGTCATAGCAGTCATCACATGATTCGTATCATGGCTGACTTTATCAGCTAGATTCACCATTAAATCACTATCTTCTTTATACTGCTGCCCTACATTAGCCATATTATCATAGTCTTTTAATACCGTTTCGTTGATAAAGCCTAGCAGTTCATTGGAACTATTGACCAGATTACCAATCGAAATTTGTACCTGCTGGGTCAGGGTTTGAATGTTATCTACTGCCGCTGATGAATCTTCAGCCAGCTTCCTCACTTCCTCGGCTACAACAGCAAATCCTCTACCCTGTTCACCCGCTCTGGCGGCCTCAATGGCAGCATTCAGTGCCAACAAATTGGTTTGATCAGCAATTCCAGCAATATCCTGGGCAAGTCCAGCAATCTCTTCAACCACGCGGGCATCATCAATCGCTTGCTTCACCCTTGCATGAATGTCAGCATAAATGCTGTTTGTTTTTTCCTGCGCATCACCCGCATTCTGTTGAATCTGCAGTGCACGTTGTTCAATATTCACAGCGTTTTCTTTTTCACCCTGGGCTTCTTTGTTCACCTCGTTTAACGTGGCTCCAATTTCTTCCCCGGAAGCTGTAATTTCCTGTACAGCAGCAGACACCTCCTGCATCCCCGCTGTTATCTCTTCTGTAGAGGCGGAAACTTCCTGCATGGTTGAGGAAATCGCTTCGCCTTCTTTAACCATCTTTTGGCTCACCAATAACGCCTGCTTTGAACTTTGTTTAACTTCTTCAAGCATTTCCTTGACTTTGTCATTAAGCGCCACAAATGATCGGGCCAAGTCTCCTGCTTCGTCCTGGCGCTTTAAAAGAAAAGCCGGCACTTCTATGGAAAAATCTCCTTTAGCCATTTCACTGGCATGTGCAGATGCAACGGAAAGAGCATGGGCAATCCCCCGCCCCAGAAGCAGTTCAAGTCCAGCACCAATCAGCAGGATTATCAGGCTGGCTAGCCCGATTCGTTTTTGTAATCCATCTACACCTGCTAACATTTCATCGTAATTAGCTGTTATCCCAATCGCCCACTCTGTTCCTTCAATCGGAGCAAAGCCAATTATTTTCTCTACCCCCTGGTATTGATATTGCCCGAACTGATTCTCACCGGATATCATCTGTTGCACAATCTCTCCCAGC
Organism: Bacillota bacterium; assembly: GCA_034659475.1. Lineage (GTDB taxonomy): Bacteria > Bacillota > Syntrophomonadia > Syntrophomonadales > Syntrophomonadaceae > JAYEHK01. Next base: position 10,742 of record JAYEHK010000130.1, read on the forward strand.
TCACTTAAAGATCTATCCTCTTCTGCATTGCTTATCATATTTTCCTGCTCATCCACCAGTGTCTGATCCGGATGCCCAATGATGGTTCCATTTTGATCTACCACAAATGCGTATCCTGTATTACCGAATGTAATCTGATTCGTTATTTCACTAACGACATTGCCCGGTATGAAAGCAACCAGTACCGCTTCTACTGAACCATTTTCAGCTACAATCGGCGCAGCAATCGGAAACAACACAATGTTATTGGCACGGCTTAACACCGGATCACCAATATTGCTCTGCCCAGCCATAGCCTGTTTAAAATACGGTCGATCAACGATCTGGGCACTACTCCCATCGGTGGAATGAATATTCCCTCTCAAGTCCGCCACACCAATTTTAAAAAATCCCATACTGTTAACCTGTTGTTGCAAATAGGGCAATTGTTTCTCCCATTCCATCGATATTACAGAATCGTTCGTAGCAATGGTTTCCAACACATCCAATTTGCCTTTTACTGCACTGGATACCCCTATAGCTCCAACCCTCGCCTTGGAAGGAAGTTCGTCTTGTACCAATTCTGTAACCGATGTCTTTGCATTGCTATAAGATAACATTCCAAGAGATCCGCAAACCAGCAACAAAATAAGACTAAAAATCACCATTAATTTACCGCCAACTGTCTTCAAATACCCCACTCCTTATGCACTTCTTTATTTTCCCTTTTCTCGTTGCCGAAATAAGTCAAATCAGCACATTAGAAAGAGATTTCTATTATTAAATAATACCTCTAACAGATTTTTTTGTCCAAATAAAATTGTTAGGCATTAGCAAAAAAATAAGAAGTCAATTTTAATAAAAAAAGAGATGTATCCTTTATAATGGACCCAGGAATTAAGACAAAAAAATGCGAGGAGCTAAGCAATAAAAACAATGCGAAAAAAGTA
>JAYEHK010000131.1:0-11556 GCA_034659475.1 Bacillota bacterium
ATGCTGAAACGATACTTGCCGCTAGTAATAACCAGTCTTTACGCTAGTAAAAATCATTACCTTTTTCACGGGCCATGTAATATATTGCTTGGCTCGTTATTTTTTTATGTTGACCGATATAGCTTAGACGATCAGATTGCGTTGTTTTCCCGTTCATTGCCTGTCGCTCCGATGTTATTCTGTCGCTGGATGCCATTTCTTTCGGGAAAATAATGTGTTGTTTCTGCCGCCGGTAATTTGTCGTTCAACACTGGTGCACATGAAGTTTATTGCCTTGGTGGTGTTCAGGGTGTAGTCGCTATGGCGTTAGGTACTGAAACGATTAAGCCTGTAGATAAAATTGTTGGTCCTGGAAATAAATTTGTTGCAGAAGCAAAGAGACAATTATTTGGTGAAGTAGGTATTGACCTTCCTGCCGGACCTTCCGAAGCTTTAATAATTTGCGATGAAACTGCTGATGTTAACATTATAGCTGGTGACGTAATTGCTCAGGCTGAACACGGTTTTGAATCTGAGGTAGTATTAACAAGCACAAATGAAGCTTTTGCCTTGAAAGTTATGACTGAAGTAGACAAACAAATTTCAGTCTTGGAAACCAAAGAGGTAGCTTCAGTTTGCTGGGCAAATAATGGTGAAGTAGTAGTTGTTGACAGCTTGGAAGAAGCTGTAGCAGTGGCTGATGTTTATGCCAGTGAGCACGTAGAAACTCAGACAAAAGATGACGATTATGTACTTGCAAATTTAACGAATTACGGGTCACTATTTGTAGGACCTTATTCAACTGTTGCTCTTGGTGATAAGGGTATTGGAACAAACCATATATTACCTACAATGAAGGCAGCACGTTATACTGGGGGAATGTGGGTTGGCATGTTCCTGAAAACCTTAACTTATCAGAAATGTGAAGAGCAAGGTCTTAAATATGTTGCGCCATATGCTTCAATTTCTTGCGCTATGGAAGGTATGATGGCTCACAAACATTCAATTGACAAGAGATTAGAAAAATATAATCTACCAATTCCTACTTATAATAAATAATAGAATCAGAAAAAACAGTCTCAAAAAAACATTTTGAGGCTGTTTTTTGGTTCCTCGCTAAAATGAGTGGGTTGAAAAATAGCACAGAACATGCATTTAGTTTAACATCTAATGGGCTTAGTCCATAATTGGGGAATATATCCTACTGCGTATACATCCATTTATGGAAAATTATTCATGTAAAAAGTTCGTTTTTTATACTATTTTATTAATAGCAGTACAAAAAATATGCGAGAGCAGGTGGCAGCATTGTCTGATGATAAAGTCTTACTTTTTCCAATACCAAGCATATATAATAGCCCGTGTTCCCAGAGTGAGTTGTAACCTGGATTCTCAGAACGCATAACGATTCTGAGCTTCTTTTTTGCTATAAAGTACTGAATTTACTGGGTTTACAGTTAATTTGTATTGAATTCCATATCGTCATGTGTTATAATTTAGCTAGATAAACACATGACGAGGTGAGTGGTTTGGCGATTGTAAAACAACATGATAAACGTTCCGGCATTACATATGCTTACGAAGCAACATATCATTGGGATAAGGAAAAGCAGCAATCTCGCTGTAAACGTAGACTCATAGGCCGCGTTGATGATAAGACCGGTGAGATTGTTCCTACAGACGGTCGTTGTCGAAAAGACAAGCCCAAGACTGAACAAGCAAAGGCTAAACGTGGGCCGGCACCTGCAACTACATCCAGACATATGTATTATGGTGCCACCTATTTGCTGACAGAATTTTCGGATCAATTAGGCCTTACTGCCGATTTACAAAAATGCTTTCCGGATGACTATAAACAGCTGCTGTCGATAGTTTTTTATTTGATACTTGAAGACAACAATCCGCTATATCGTTTTGAAAAATGGCATCTTACGCACAAACACCCCTATGGGGAAGACATAACTTCACCGCGCAGCAGTGAATTCTTTTCGAGTATTACTGACGATCAGGTAAATAAGTTTTTCTCGCTACAAGCAAAGCGTAGAGTTGAGGACGAATACTGGGCCTATGATAGCACAAGTATTTCCAGCTATTCAGAAGCTTTGCGTCAAGTTCAATACGGAAAAAACAAAGAGGATGATAAACTACCCCAGGTAAACCTATTGCTTGTATTTGGCGAAAAATCCGGATTGCCTTTTTACTACAGAAAACTCGCCGGAAACATACCAGATGTCAAAACCGTTAAAACGCTTCTTGAAGATCTTGATATTTTCGGTATCGGAAAAGCAAAATTTGTCATGGATCGCTGCTTCTACTCAGAAGATAATATAAACAGCCTGTACAGAGAACACGTAAAGTTTCTGGTAGGCGTAAAGCTGTCATTGTCTTTCATCAGAAGAAACATGGATGGAATTTATGACCAAATCCTTTTTTTTACAAACTACGATGAGGCGCTCAACACTTACGGATATACGCACACTGCTGAGTGGGATTACAGCCAAGAGAGACCTTACAAAGGAGATGTCCTGAAAGATAAGCGAAGAATCTATATCCATTATTACTACAGCATCGATAAAGGTGCTGATGATGAAGTTGCTTTCGATAAAAAAATCGCAACATTATACCGTGAACTGGTCCAAGACAAACGTCTTGAAAGCCATGAAAAAGAGTATGCAAAGTATTTCGAAGTTAAGAAAACGCCGAAAAGAGGGATTACAGTTACCTATAAGGAAGCTGCAATCAAGGAGGCACGGAAATACTTTGGCTATTTTGCACTTATAACAAATGAAAAGATGGAGGCGTTCACTGCACTTCATTTGTATCGAATGAAGGATGTCGTTGAAAAAGCTTTTGGAAATCTAAAAGAACGGCTAAATATGCGGCGCATGTTGGTGTCATCTGAACGAAGTCTTGATGGAAAAATCTTTGTAGAGTTTGTTGGATTGATTCTAATCTCACATCTGGATCACAAAATGAGAAAAAAAGGGCTTTATAAAAAGTATACGCTGCAGCAATTGCTTGATAAACTTGATGTGATTGAATGCTTTGAGACATCTGGGCATACTCTGCGTTTAGGCGAAATTCTTAAAGCGCAAAGAGCTATTTACGAAGCACTGGATGTGGCGTTGCCAACATCGTCATGAGTATTCGAGAATCCAGGTTTTACCTCTGCCCGCTTCCCCGTACGAGTTAGCTGCCTGGCGGAAAGCAACTGTATAATATGATTATTTCATACATGTAGATAAAAACACATACTCCGTGCCCTATGAATACATCAAGCACAAAGCAGATATCCGTGTAACAAGTAAAATCATTGAGGTATTTTATCAAAACCATCGCATAGCATCTCATGTGCGCATTTATAGTGAAAGAAACAATCCTGTAATATTACCCGAACATATGCCGGACAACCATAAAGAGTATCTAACCTGGAATAGGGAGTGCTTCATGGATTGAACTAGAACAGTGGGGGTCTAATACAGAGACAGTGATGCAGGCGATCCTTGAAACCGGACAAGGCGAACTGACAGCAGGAACAAGCCAAGCTGCTGCTGCGGCTTGCTGCATGTAACTACATACAGGAAAAGCATAACATTATCATAATGGGGAATTCCGGGAATGGCAAAACCTATATGAGTTGTGCTTTCGGCATAGCTGCCTTACGGTAAGGGCTATGAAATTTAGCTTGCAAAAGATTGTAAATTCTCTTATCATAATTTTGTGTGGATCGCATATATAAATGCTGTTAGTGGGGGTTGTTATGTGCCTTTCCAACTAATCTGCTCTTGACGGCCATGATGCCGACAAGGTACGTGGAAAAAGAAAGAGTGTTTACGGGTAAGGTAACGGACTCTTTCTTTTTTATTTTCTGGTCATTAGTTTACTATATGGAATCTCTGCAATAAGGTCAATATGATCATAGAAAAATAAAGTGCCGCTTTAGACGACACATTCATGTAGGTATTAAACTATGCTATGGGAAAATAATTTGACGCCTTTCGGATTTATGGGGAAATAGAAATTGTCGCGCTACACTAAGACTGAATTCAGCTTTGGTCTCGGACATTATATTCATCTGCGGATACCTCCTTAGCCAATTTAAACTTTGTCAAAAAACTTTAATTAGTCTAAAGACCTGTTGAAAGTATTATCCCATGGTTTAGTTTAGGATGAAAGGCACCTTGTTATTAACCGCTTACCATAAAAAATAGGGCCCTGCATTAGCAGGACCTTACTACATTTTCTTTTGCACTACACTGCTTTTTGTTTTTTCTTTCTTATAATAGAGATCGCACAATCAGGACAAACCATCTGGCATATGCCACATGCGATACAGCTATCTTCATCTTTGGGTTTTACCGTTGGGGTTCCATAAACGCCCAATTGTTCGGACCAGACTAACACCTGATTGGGGCATTTTTCTTTACACAGTCCACAGCCTTTGCAGTAGCTCGGAAAGATATGAAAAGTGGCTTTGTCCAGCTCATACGTGATGGCTTCTGGTTTATTCATTGATTGCCACTCCTTCCTGTAAGGATTTCTCTGCCAGGTTTTTGCCGATTTCAAGAGCCTTATAATTCAGATCTCTCAGAGCCGGATTTTTTTCGAATTTGGTTGCCAGTTTGTGATCCAAGGCAGCTTTTGCTGCTTCAAAACTGACGACATTGGTCAGGCCTATAACTGCTCCCATGATAATGATGTTAAACACTCTGGGATGCAGTTCATTATTGGCGATGTCAAGCGCTGGTATCCCTATGATTTGTTTGGCTTCAGAAGGTAGTTCTTCAGGACTTATCTTGATGCCTGAATCATAGACATATAGCGTTTTTGGGTCCGAGTAATCTACTGTTCGGTGGATGGCTCTGTCGCTTAGGGCAATGACTACATCGGCTTTGTTGAATTTGGGTGCCCCGATTCTTTTATCACTGAACTGGATAAAAGCAATAGATACACCTCCGCGCTGTTCCAATCCGAAGTTAGGAATGTACAAGGCCTGTTTGTCCGAATTATAGGCTGCCTCTGCCAGAATCTCTGCAATGGACTGGACGCCCTGTCCGCCTTCTCCGGCTAATGTGATTCTTAAGAGTGCCATTAGTTATCCCCCTTTCCAAAGGGACTTTTGAGTTCTCCTACGGGGTATTGTTTTTCCATTTTATCTTCTAAGAATGCCCAAGTCTGCTCTGCATTGGTCTTCCAGTTAGTGGGGCAGGTGGATAGTACTTCTACAAAGGAGAATCCGTTGCCCTGTATCTGATTGGTCAGTGCATTTTTTAAATATTTTTTCAATTGCCTGTATTTTGATACTGTTGCTCTGGCAACATAGGCGTTGTCTGACGCAACGGCTGCTACGAACTCTGGTCCCATGGTGGGATAACCGGTTTGCTCCGGATCTCTTCCGTACGGACTGGTTTCTGTCTTTTGTCCGGGCAGTGTGGTCGGTGACATCTGTCCTCCGGTCATACCATAATTGGTATTATTGCAGAGGATGACAGTTATTTTTTCATTTCTTACGGCGGAGTTCAATAGATGCTGTGAGCCGATGGAATAGCCACCTCCGTCTCCCATATATCCCACACAGATGAGTTCTGGTCGAGCTCTTTTTATGCCAACCATAACGGGATTGGTTCTCCCATGATGGGTTTGTGTGCTGTCACAGGCAAAGAAGTTCCATGCTAGTAATGAACAACCGATGTCGCAACCGAATATGGTTTGATCTTGTATTCCCAAATCGTCTATGGCTTCTCCCAATGCCTTCAATATAATTCCGTGTCCGCATCCGGGACAGAATTTATGGGGTTTGGAAGGCAGATACCATGATTTTGGTATTGCTGGTGTTACTGTTGTCATTTGTTTTACCCCCTTCCTTAAAGGATACTTTTTACTTTACTGATAATGTCATGATCAATAATTCCTACGCCGGGCATATATAGATGTTCGAACTTAATGGTCTCTCCGTAGATTTCCTGTTTGGTCAGGCGTTCGAACTGTCCGTATGCTGATTCGGCAATAAGCATTTTTTTGGCACCGCTCTTCTGTATGGCTTCGCGCAGCTGTTTGGCAGGATAGGGTCTTAAGGTAATGGGCCTGAAATACCCTGCTTTGATCCCTTGTGCGCGAAGGGCTTTAACAGCATCATCAGCTGCTCTGGACACAATGCCATGTGTAAGGATGATAATATCTGCATCTTCGCAGTTTTTCTCTTCGTATTCTTCAATCTCCGGTGATATTGACTCATATTCTGCCGATACTTTCATAACCACTTCATACAGTTCTTCTTCAAGACTGTAAATGTTGCAAAGATGCGATGGTTCTCTGTCTTCTCCTATTTTTCCGCCTAATCCGATTAACGGATAGGGTTTTATCATCTCAATACTCCGATCTTCCGGATTATAGAGTTCGAGCGGTTCTCTCATCTTGGCCTGGTATCCATCACCCAGAATAAACACCGGGAATCGATATTTCCACGCTGTGTTAAAAGCTTTTATGGTGTAATCATACATTTCCTGATGGGTTGCTGTGGAATAAACAATTCTATGCCCTTCACCATTTCCTCCAAAGGTGGTAAGGGTTACTTCCTGTTGTGAATAGACCACAGTGCCGGAGGATGGTCCTCCTCGCTGTTGAATCACCGCTACCGTAGGAAGTCTCATAGCTTCTGCCATTCCAAAGGGTTCCTGCATCAGTACATTTCCCGGCCCTGCTGTTGCTGTAAAGGCTTTTTTACCTGCCTGCACTGCGCCGCAGGTAGTAAAACCAGCGGAAAGCTCATCTTCTGTCTGCAGAAAATGGCGATCATATTTGGGAGCCAGACGGGTCCAATAGTGCATAATTTCATTCTGCGGGGTGATGGGATACCCAAACATGATCTCTGCATCGGCTGCAAGACACGCCCAAGCGATTGTTTCATTACCGGTAAGAAATGATTTCTTGGGTTGTTCTGTTATTTTTGCCATTGCTTTAAAGCACCTCCTGTTCTAATCTCTATTTTTTATTACCACATTGCACCGGGCATATATTTTTTAATATATTTTACCGGTACAGAAACGGAAATCTGATTCATCTCTTCCCACAGACCTTCCTCTACAGCCATGTATACAATGTGAAGACTAAGTTCTGCGCTAACCTCTTTCGTTATGTTCAAACCCTGGAGAACAACATCGGTTACTGTTTGGTTCCCCAAATGAGTATTGGCAACCAATCCATCGACCCGCCCCAGTCCAAGAATATATTCTTTTGTTCTTTCATAGGAATTTGTCATGGGTCTACTCTGATTAATAACCGCCAGAACTTTTAATTCATAACATTCGTCAATTTCTTCCACAAGGTTTAACGTAGCTGCGCCATAAACACCATAACCAACATCTAAAATAACATCGCCTTCCTGTCTAAGTGCCCATCTTGCTCCAGGATTTAACATAGCTCCGGTCTCCCCCAAACCAAACGCATCCTCATGAGAAAAAGCAATTACATTCAGACCATGGTCTTCCAGAAGTTGTTTGATCGGGCGAAGTGTATAAAACGGTTCTACTGTATCCAAATCAACCAACGTCACCCGTCGTCCCTCTTTCTTTAGTTCCAGCGCTCGGTTAATGGCCATTTCGCTTTTTCCGCTGGCATATTCGCCTATATAAGCTTCTACTACTCTTGGTGGATCATTAATAGTAATTTTGAACGCCTCCTTTTTTTGCCATAAATTAGCAATTAGAAGAATTTTATTAAGTATAAAATAGCTTTAAGTATTACAGCAGATAAAACTGACCAGCAGACCCTTTTTAAAAACCCACACGATAAAAGGCTATAAGAAATTCTCTCTCCTGTCATAAAAGATCTTATATCGATCTCATCAGAATATATATAAATAATAGATAGCGCTTTATTTTTCCTTCTTCGCCTGTCTTCTTCAAAATAATTGCAGATGGTATAACACCACGTGAGATCTATTGTATCCTAAGGTTTATTTAAATGTCGTTAATGATTCCACTGTGCTAAGTAATCCTAGTGAGTTTGAATGCATAGTACCCATTGAGTGAAAGATTCATTCAGCAGTCTTTACATAGGGCAACATTAACTGCTTGATGAACGAAAAAGGGATATAGGACAAATTCACATCCATGATCAATTGCCATCTCGCCCTCTTTTTCCGTTTGTCTTCACAAAGTGTTACTCCCACGCTGCACAAACATTTCTTGAATCTTTTACCCAATGGGTACTTATGCATTCAAATAGAAAGATTTATTGGTTTTTGTAGAGGAATCATGAATATATTCTACACTTTTTTAGGCTTTTACAATTACTTGATGGCTCTGCTAGATAGGGCAAAAGCCTGTCAAGTTCATTGAAATCTGTTACATCAATATTTCGCAATCGTTCAAAAAAATAAGTAACATGTACTCTTTGTCAAGGATATTTTGAAAAATACTATGCCAGATTGGCATCTGTATCGTCGGAACTATCAGATTCTTTCGCAAAACTCCGATTCCATCCTGTTATAGCTGAGAAAATAATTACACCTAACAATGCCCATGAATATGGATTATATAATGCTGCTGTAATAGGCGGAAATACTATATTGTATGCTTCTGCTGCATTTAAAACAGCTGAATGCCATACAACTACGGCAATATGCCAAGGCAGCATAAAAAAGATTGTACACACGGCACAGTCCATAAGGTTAGCTCGCCTTGCACCGGAAAGATTAAATTTCTTACCTAGTGGCTTAACAACACTTGGACCGACTAACAACAAAGCTGGTGCGTTAGCGGAAATTGGAATAGAAAATAAAATTGTGATACCAATAATAGCTAATTCAGTTTGTCTAACTGTTTTAGCTATAGTTGTCTGCGCCCAAATTAGAATTTTTTGCATAACTCCACTTTCTACTAAGATTTCGGTAACAGCCAATATTAGCAATGCAAATATTATTGCACCCACTACACCGGATATACCATCTTGAATTAAACCAGTTGAGTCACCTTTTACAGCTGGAATACTAAAGATTTTTCCCAGTGTCAGGTTCCCACTAATTAAGCCCAATATTATAGCTGATACATTACCATAGACTAATGACTCTATGATATGTTTACCTAATAATGCGGAAATGACTACGATTATAAAAGCAATTAACATTAATAAACCAGCAGGATCCATTTGACCTTGAATTTCAGAAACGGATTTAACCTCTCCACCGCCACCGGCAATAAGGATGATAACTGCAGTTATAATAGCAGCGGTTATAGCGAGAGGGAAACGACTTCTAACAACATCTCCCATTTGTGCTTCTTGAGTATACGCAGAAACAATGGTAGTATCTGAAATAGGAGCTAAATTATCGCCAAAACAAGCACCAGACAGGATTGCAAGGGCTAATACAGTTGGATCAGCACCTAAAAGGACACCAGCAGGGTACAAAACAGGCGTTAAAGAGATTACTGTTCCTGTACTAGTACCAGTACCTAACGAGAAGAGCATTGCTGCTACAAAAGCAATGAGAGCGAATAATGCACCTTTTGCTCCAGTTCCCATACCAAACCAAAGCAAGCCATTCACCAATCCACCAGCTACCATGATCTTACCAAAAACCCCTGCCAATAGCCAACAACCTACAATTACAGTACCAGCTTTATCGCCAAGACCTCTTAAAATGGCAAGAGAGTAGTTATTTTTATCCTTGGCTAAAAACAAACCAACAACTATTGCTAACCATCCAGCTGCCCAGAACGCTGTGGTACCACCCCGACCTTCTATAGACAACCATATTAAAATAGTTATTAATACTAAGAGAGGCAAGATTCCTCCAAAAAGACCACCATACATTTCTAATTTTTTGTTTTTATTTGAAGTAGAATTATTTTTGCTCATTAATTTTCCTCCTTATAAAATAAATAATCAATTGTTTCTAAACAAAAGCAACTTACCAACTAAGTTTGAAAACTGTATAATTTCTTTTGCAAATTTATCCTATTTCATCATGTAATAATTGGCCCACCCTATTATATTTATAAGGCAGGCCTTTTTTTAGTCTAATATGTCTGGAATATAAGCATACAGCGCAGGTGAACCACCAGTATGCACAAACAATACATTATCTTCTTTTTTAAAGTACCCTTTACGAACTAAGTCAATTAGTCCGGCCATTGCTTTACCTGTATACACTGGATCAAGCAAAATGCCTTCCTCTCTCGCCAGCAATCTTACTGCTTCTGCCATTGCTTCTGTCGGGACAGAGTAACCAGGTCCTACATAACCGTCAAAACATGTTACAGCTTCTTTAGGAATTTCACTATTTACTCCAACATGAGCTGCAACTCTTTTGACTAAGTCATAAACCATTTTTTCCTGCACATCTTTTTTACGGCTTACGTTTACACCTAAAACAGGAATATTGCTGTTTTCGCCGTAAAAACCAGTTACTAGACCAGCATGGGTCCCTGCACTTCCGCTAGCACATACTGCCCAGTTTAAGTCCAATCCTTTTTCAAAGGTTTGTGTTAAAATTTCCTGAGCACAAGCAACGTACCCCGTTGCACCTATTTCATTTGAACCACCACCGGGAATAATATAACCTTTCCTTCCTTCAGCTACTAACTTAGCTTCTACTTTTTTCATTTCTTCCATCATATCACAGCCACCAGGAACGACAGATACTGCTTCTACTCCCAGTAATCTGAATAAGAAGTTGTTACCGCTTGCATCTGCGTTATAAGTACCTTTTACCCTTTCTTCAAGAACCAACCTGCACTTCAAGCCTTCTTTAACAGCAGCAGCCAATGTAAGACGGCAATGGTTTGATTGCACTGCTCCACAGGTAATTAATGTGTCGGCACCTTTAGCTAAAGCATCAGCTACCAAGAACTCTAATTTTCTGGTTTTGTTGCCACCAGCTGTCAAACCCAACAAATCATCGCGTTTAATATAAATATTGGGGCCACCTAGTGCTTTTGTAAAATTAGGCAAAAACTCAAGTGGTGTTTGGCCTTCCGTATAGCGTCTACGAGGAAATTTTGCTAAATGCATGATTTCTGTATCCCCTTTCAGTTTTTTTATTTATCCAATATAGAAAATTGCTTCTATTTCTACCTTTGCATCTTTTGGCAGACAAGCAACTTCTACAGCAGATCTAGTTGGATAGTGATCTTTAAAATATTGTCCATAAACTTCATTAACTTGAGCAAAATCATTCATGTCTTTAAGAAATACTGTCGTTTTAACAGCATTTTCTAAAGTACCACCAGCAGATTCAATAATCGTCTTGAGGTTTTTAAGAGATTGATGAACTTGATCCTTTACCTCTCCAACTACCAATTGACCGCTGATAGGGTCAATTGGCAGTTGTCCAGACACAAATAAGAATGGTCCGACTAATATTCCTTGAGAGTAAGGTCCTATTGCTGCAGGTGCGTCTGTGGTTTTAATTACTTTGATATCCGTCATATTTAATAACTCCTTTTATTTATTACTTAAGTTTCGCACCCCATAAAGCAAGCAAAAATAGAGGCTAAAACAGGTCGAAAAAGACATAAAAAATCCGCATGAACCCCGATTTATTGGTATGATTTAAATGCAAATCCAAATCAACCG
>JAYEHK010000132.1:0-37026 GCA_034659475.1 Bacillota bacterium
ATTGAAGATCAGTAGAGATTCTATCTATTTGTTCTATCGTTTCATTTAAGTCATTCATTTTTTGAGCACTGCCAATTTGCTCTAACCTACCCTTGTGCATAACTAATTCTCCAACCAGATTCATCAAATTATCCAGTCTTTCAATGTCAACCCTTACGGTCTTCTTAATTATATGGGCCTTTTGGTTCGGTTCTTGGCTTTCATCCTCTTTGGCTTCCTGATTTATTTGATTTTGTTGTTTAACCTGTTTATTGTGGAGTAAATTTTCCAAAGTAATGTTTTCAAATTTCACAATCTTTATTTCAGAAATGTGTTCTATATATTGTTTAATTTCATTATCTTGTAACTGAGTTAAATAGACAATTTCAAATTCTTCATCAAAGTTACCTTCATCTAAATCCTGGGCAGGTGGAATCGACTTAATGATCTCTCCACCTTCCTCCAACGCTTTAAAAACCATAAACGACCTTACTGCTTTCATTACACATGTTGGATCAACAGCAATTTTTATATATATGATTTTAAACCCTTTAATGGAAGCCTCTTTGATTAACGCCATATCATACTCATTAAAAGAAACCGTCACTTCTTGCTCAACAGCGTCGCTTTCTTCTACAGCGATTTCTTTATTCTGCATTCTGGCCTCTTCCACAACACCTGTTTTGATATGATCAAGAATGGAAATCAAATCTGAATTATCACTCCTGCCATGATCTCCCTTTTCAATCCTTTCAATCATACTTTGAAGTCTGTCAAAACATTGAAAAAGTACATCAATGACTCTACCATTAACCTGCAACTTTTGTTCTTTTACATCTGACAATACATTTTCCATATGATGAGTAAGATCTGCCACATCTTCAAACCCCATTGTGGAGGACATCCCCTTCAGAGTATGAGCTGCCCTAAAAATTTCATTTATGGCAACGATGTCATCAGGTTTTTTCTCCAAATCTAATACCTTATCATTTAAATTTGTTAAGTGTTCTTTGCTCTCCTCCATAAACACATCAAGATATTGAGACATATCCATTTTCAACGTGTCCACCTCCCCATTAATATACACCTATGATTGCAACATTTTTATAATCTCATAACTAATTTCATGCAGAGGAGCGACTCTGTCAACGCGCCCTGCTTCTATAGCAGCTTTGGGCATGCCATATACAATACAAGTAGATTGATGTTCCGCAATGACCTTTGCCCCTTTCTCTTTCATATATTTTAAACCTGTTGTTCCATCCTGTCCCATACCAGTCATGACGACACAGACCATTTTCAATTTGGATTGTCCCGCAACCGATTCAAACATCTCATCCACGGATGGCCTGTGCCCTCCTCTAGGCGGATTTTGGTTCAATCGCACATGTAACGTTTTTCCACATGCAGATGCCTGAACCTTTAAATGATAATCACCTGGAGCAATGTAAGCACATCCAGATTTAATCTCTTCGCCATCTTCTGCTTCTTTAACCCTAATTTGAGACAATGAATCCAAACGTTCGGCCAATGATCTCGTAAAACCAGCAGGCATATGTTGAACAACCAGTATAGCAGCATCAAGATCAGCTGAAAGTCGAGGTAAAACCTGATGTAACGCCTTTGGCCCACCAGTAGAAGTGCCAATCAATACCAGTTTTTTCAATTCACCTGCAGTCCAAGGTTGGTAGGACGAAGGCAATGATACAGCAATTTGTTTGGTATTATTACATAATTTCTTTATATTTTTCTTAGTCCCTGCTGCAACTTTTATTTTTTTTATTATTTCTGTGCTAATTTTATCGATGTCAAGAGAAATTTGTCCGGAGGGTTTCATAAGAAAATCAACAGCACCTAGTTCCAATGCACGAACGGTCTGTTCTGTTCCCGCTGCTGTCAAACTGCTAAGCATAACTACAGGTAGAGGGTGACTTTCCATAATCTTCTTCAGAACAGATAAACCATCTAATTCAGGCATCTCAACATCAAGCGTAACAACATCCGGATGAACTTGAGGTATCTTTTGCAAAGCATCTATTCCATTTCTAGCTCTGTCCACAACTTCTAGCTCTGGATCACTGTTAATGATATCTGAAATCACTTTTCTCATAAATGCAGAGTCATCTACTACCAGCACTTTTATCATTTCATTCTCTACCTCCTTTCATCTACAGCAGACCTTTTCGAATCCATTCCCTTTGCTTTTCAAAGATAAACTTCATGATCTGATCCCTTTGGCCTTCTGATATTTCGTGATACTCTAACACAACCTTGTATTTTTTCTTGTTAACATCTTCCTGAAAAACCCTTAAAACCTTTGCTGCACAATATACCGGTTCGCGATTGGGTAATTGGATTTGCAGATTCAATATCTGTCCAGGATCCACTGGTTTAGTAGTAATAATTAAAATGCCGCCTCCGCTGATGTCAATACTACTACCTTTACCACCATAAGATTCCTTATCTGTTGATCCTTTTAAATCATATTCTACAGGAATATTTACACCTACCCGAACCCATAGCCTTCTTTGTATTTCAATAATTTTATACGGTTTTGCCAGACCTAACAGAGGCATTGGTTTCATATTTCGATCAACAATTCTGGAATTAAAGACAAAGGAATGTCCCTCTTGCACAAAGTTCACGGTTACCCTTAACCCGACTCTTAATGGAAGAATTTCTCCCCGGAGCGTCGGGACAGATATATAAATATATTGACCAGTAATTTCCTCAACCCTGCATGACATACTTTTATAAACTGTGTCTTCTTCATCTACCGTAATTTCAATTCTTTGATTCACCTTAAGGTCTTTCACCTTCATCTACCTTTATTCCTCCTGAATTTTACTCAGCCTGGCTATACCCAATAATTTTCTTGAAAAATGTTTTTATTCCTCCATTTTTGGTTTGTAAGTCCTTATATTGCATTTCCTGATGATCAATCAATTTCCTCGCTATATTCATTAAATTTCTAGCCGCTGGACTACGTGGAAACGCCTGTACTAATGCCTCTTGCCTTCGAATCCCTTGTTCAACCTGTGAGTCCTGTAAAATATAGCCTAGCGTTTTAATGTCCAAATTCAAAAATTTTTCACTGACAAGCTTAAATTTTTGCGCCACTGCTACCCCTTCTGACTCTTTTGCTACACGGTTAACAACCAAAAATAAGTTCCCTTCAAATCCTGATTTTTTAGCATTTTTTACGATTCCATATGCATCGGTCAGAGATGTAGGTTCTGGCGTTGTTACAACAATAATATCATCTGCAGCCAACAAAAAGCTGAGCACATTGTTAGCTATCCCCGCTCCAGTATCCACAATTAAATAATCGAACTCTCCATCGAGCCTTCCCATTTCGACTAGAATTTTTTTCATTTCGTTATCTTTTATATTGGCTAATTCAATCATACCCGACCCGCCGGGAATAATTTTCAAACCGTTAGGACCATCCACCATGATGTCTTTAATTGTCTTTTGCTCTGTTATCATATCGTAAATGTTGTACTGTGGAATAATCCCCAGCATAATATCAATATTGGCCATCCCTAAATCAGCATCCATTAAGACCACACGTTTGCCTAAAGCACAGAGATCAAGTGCTGTATTAAGCGCTACCGTGCTTTTTCCTACGCCCCCTTTCCCACTGGAAACAACAATCACACGGGTTTGTTGTAATTTTTTGGAAAGTTCAGCTTCAATCTGGTTTCTAAGTGCTTCAGCCATCTCTCTTAACTTATTGGCCTGGTCTTTCATTCAATTCATCCTTTCTAAGAAGCATCCTTCCAAATTGAATAGGATCAGGTACCTCAATATCATCAGGAACGTTTTGTCCTGTTGTAAAATAGGCAACCGGTTTATCGAATTCATTTAAAATGTTAAAAAGTTGCCCAAGACAACATATTTCATCCAATTTTGTGAAAATAATTTTATCCACTAAAAAATGATTGAATTTTTCATATATGGTAAGCAAATCCGAGCTTTCTGTTGTCGCACTAATAACCAATATAACTTCATCCGCATGAGCAACATTTAAAAATAATTCCAGTTCTTCCATATGTTCGTTATTAAATGGACTCCTACCTGCCGTGTCAATAAATATTAATTCCCGATCTCCCATTTCATCTAGTGCAACTACCAACTGATCAGGGTTAAACACAACCTTTATCGGTACGTCAATAATGTCTGCAAAAGTTCGTAACTGTTCTGCTGCAGAGACACGATAGGTATCCAAGGTAATCAAGCCCACCTTTGCACCCTCAATAAAAGCCATATTAGCAGCTAATTTCGCAATCGTAGTGGTTTTCCCTACACCTGTAGGACCTATTAAGACAACGACTTTACTCTTCTTAGAACCATCCAATTCAATAGGTTTTATTGCACCCATGTACTTAGCAATCGCCTGAACACAAAGCACTTCCATAGCACCCGAATCAATAAACTGCCCATGTGGTAACTGGCTTTGCAAACTTGATACAATCAACAATGACAATTCCTCACTAACACGATTGGCCGTGAGTGTATCATATATTTTTTGTAGCGGTTGCGAAAGTCCCTTTATTACATCAACTTCATAGAGCTTACCTCTTATATCATTCATTACGCCTTTCATCTGTTGCATTTCCTCTAGAAGGTCTTTGGAAACCGTTTCTTCTTTACTTTCCACAGAAACCAGTCCCTCTTCATAGTTACTTTTTTTGGGAACTAGATGCCTAAATCTATCCACCCCAACCCGAAGATCATTATCAATCGCCACGGTTACTTCATATCTCGGTTTACCGAAAAAGCTGAGAAATCCCTTCTTTTTTAATTGACGACTATTTAAAATAATCGCGTCTTTGCCCATTTCCTTTTTCGCTTGATAGATAGCAGATTGGAAATCTTCAGCAATAAACTTTTTCACCTTCATATCGACACCATCCCTAGTACCTCAACATCCATTTCTGTTTCTATTTCATTATAAGAAAGAACAACCAATTTTGGAATAAACCTTTCCACTAATCGTTTAAAATATATTCTCAAAATAGGAGCACATAGAACAACAGGTTCTACCCCACGATTGTTCATTTGATTAATCTGTCCATTCAGACGATCAATTAACGTTTGTGCAACATCAGGATCTAACGCCAAATAGGAACCGTAATCAGACTGCTGAACAGAATTCCGGAGCAGTTCTTCCAACCCTGGATCGAGCGTTAACACTCCAATTCGATCATTTTCTGCATATCTTCTGCTAATTTGGCGTTTCAACGACTGACGTACATATTCCGTTAACACATCTATATCACGAGTCATTTTTGAATAATCAGCCAGTGTTTCCAGGATAGAAACCATATCCCTAATTGATACTTCTTCTCTGAGTAAATTGGACAATACCTTTTGGACCTCTCCAATGCTCATCAAATCCGGAATCAATTCTTCTATAACGGCAGCGTTTTGTTCCCGAACAAAATCAATGATCCCCTGAATTTCCTGTCTGCCAATGAGTTCATAAGCATGTTCCTTGATTACCGCTGTAAGATGCGTAGCTAACACAGAAGGCGCGTCAACAACAGTATAGCCTTTCACTTCTGCCTGCTCTTTGTACTTCGTTTCAATCCAGCGAGCTGGCAAATGGAATGCTGGTTCAACTGTGTTAATTCCTGTTATATCAATGTCCTGTTCAATCTCGGGACCAATCGCGAGATATTGATCTATTAGTAATTCACCATCAGCCAGAACCATTCCTTTAATTTTCACTGCATAACCATTGGGTTTTAACTGCATATTATCTCGAATTCGAATTGGAGGTACAATAAAACCAAGTTCAAGTGCACATTGCCTGCGAATCATAACGATCCGATCAAGCAAATCACCACCCTGCTCAGCATCAACCAGAGGAATTAAACCATACCCCAGTTCCATTTCCATCTTTTCAACCTGAAGAAGCTCAACCACATTTTCCGGTTTTTTGATCTGCTCTGTCTCCAGTTCCTCCTCCATTTCAATTTCTTCTTTATCAATGCTAGCTGTGCTGCGCAAAGCGAAAAATAACAAGCCGAAAAATACTGCTAGAGAATACATCGGTACACGTGGCAGTCCAATACTCCCCAGTACAAGTAAAACCAGAGCAACTATTCCCAATGCCCGTGGATTACCAAAGATTTGTTCCCCCAGTTGTCTTCCCAAACCTGTTTCAGCCGAGCTTCGTGTTACAACAATTCCTGTGGCAGTTGAAATAAGCAATGCTGGAATCTGGCTTACCAGACCATCGCCCACAGTGAGAATTGTATATAAATGTGAGGCATCCGATAATGTCATTCCCCTTTGGACCATCCCAATAATTAATCCAGCAACGATATTAATGATGGTAATAATAATACCTGCAATGGCATCTCCCTTAACGAATTTGCTGGCACCATCCATCGCCCCATAAAAATCTGCTTCATCCTGTATCTTCTGCCTTCTTTTGCGGGCTCCCTCTTCATTGATAAGCCCTGCATTCAGATCCGCATCAATCGCCATTTGTTTTCCAGGCATCGCATCCAGCGTAAATCTGGCTGCAACCTCTGAAACCCTTTCGGCACCTTTAGTAATTACGACAAATTGTATAACAATTAGAATCAAAAACATGATAAAACCTACAATTGGATTTCCGCCAACTACAAAGGATCCAAACGATGCAATAACCTGCCCAGCTTCTCCATTTAATAAAATCAGCCGGGTCGAGGAAACATTCAAGGACAATCGAAACAGTGTCATGATCAACAATAACGACGGAAACACAGAAAAATCCAATGGATCACTGTTGAACATGGATACCATTATAATAATCAAAGCAAAGCTAATGTTAAAAGTAAGTAGAATATCCAGTACAATCGGTTTCATGGGTACAATCATCATTAGTACGATGATAATCACCATAACCGCAGCGGCGGAATCACTCATACTTAGCATCCGATCAAACAAACTTGCTTTTCTATCCATTTAGAAATCCTCCTATTTAAAGGCTACCTTTTTTTGTTTGTACACAAAAGCAAGCACTTCTGCCACCGCCTGATAGAGATCCTCCGGAACCTCTGTTCCAATCTCAACCGTTTTATAAAGCGAACGTGCGAGCGGTGGGTTTTGATAAATGATAACGTTATTTTGTTCTGCAATCTCTCTTATTTTCAACGCAACATAATCCTGCCCCTTGGCAACCACTACAGGAGCTGACATCCTATCTGCGCTATACTTTAATACAACAGCAAAATGGGTTGGGTTCGTTATCACGACATCAGCACCTGGCACTTCAGACATCATTCTGCGCATCGCTACTTCTCGTTGTATTTGTCGTTGTTTTGATTTTATTAACGGATCGCCTTCCGTTTGTTTATACTCCTGTTTTACATCGTATTTGCTCATCAGGAGAGATTTTTCATGTTCATACATCTGGTAAAAATAATCCAGCACCCCAATAATAATAAAAAAAACGCCTACCTTCATAGCGATTCCAAATACAGTCTCCCCCAATACACGGACTATATCTCGCAAAGGCATATCAACTAGAAGCGGAAATATTAAGATTTTTTTTTGCACCACCAGATAGACAATAAACCCTGTTACACTAATTTTAAGTAGTGATTTCACAAATTCAACCAGTGCTCTTTTTGAAAAAATGCGTTTAAATCCTTCTATAGGGTTTAGTTTACTGAGTTTAGGCGTGAGCACCTCGGCACTAAACATAAAACCAACCTGTAAATAACTAATCGTCAATGCTGCAATAAAGGTGACTAAAAATACAGGAAAAACCATTTTCCCAATAACCTGAATCACCTCAACCAAAAGCATACTAGCATAAGCCACATCAAAATCATGTAAAGTACGATCTAAAAGATATAAAATAGTAAATTCTTCCAATGTTCTCGTCATATAGGTAAAACTCAGATAACAGGTCGCTGATCCCGCAATAAGAATAACCGCTGAATTAAGATCTGTACTCTTAAATACCTGTCCCTTTTTTCTAGCATCTTCCCTCCGACGAGGCGTTGCTTTTTCAGTTTTTTCTCCAGTTCCATCATCCGCAAATAACTGGAGATTTAATAAAAATATGTTTCCATCTTTCATGCTTCGCTCACAAACTCATCGAAAACAACAGTGCATCTAAATAAACAATAAAATCAGCAAACAGACTCCCCATAAACCATATGAACATCGGTATAAACAGAATTAGTGCAAAGAGACCTATCATAATCTTTAATGGTAATCCAACGATGAAAACATTCAATTGCGGAACCGTTCTGCCAATAAATCCCATAGCAATATCTGTAATCATGACAGACACAACGATCGGTGCTGAAATTTTCACGGCAATCACAAACATATATACAGTAACCTGAATAATCAGATCAATAAAATTCGATCCCAGATTTACTCCCAGAACAGGTATAACCTGATAACTTTGAACAACTGCCTGCAACAAATAATGGTGTCCATTCATGGACAAATAAATCAGCAAAGCAAGCAGGTAACCAAGGTTGCCCATTAAAGGAATCTGCATACCTGACTGCGGGTCGACCACGTTAACCATTGCAAAACCCATCTGCATATCCATCAGTTGACCAGCCAGTTGGATAGCAGCAAAAACAACATAAGCAACGAAACCAATACAATAACCGATAAAAATTTCCACAATAAAAGCTGCTAAAAAAAGTGCTGGGTTCTCTAATGGAACCTTATACTGAATAGGAACAAAATTAGCCATCATAGCAGATAAAAGAACAATGATCAGAATTTTTATTGTTCTGGGAAGTTGTTTACTGGCAAATATAGGTGCACTCAAAAACAGACCTGATATTCGGCCAACAATCATTAAAAAGCCTTCCATTGCAAATGGCACAGTAAACCATCCTATCTATTTTCTAATTAACCATCATTAAATGGTAACCATTTGCGGAATACTAACAAACAGATCATATGCAAAAGCAGTTACAATATTCAGCATCCATGGTCCAAAAATAATAATGACTAAAAAGACTACAACTATTTTAGGTACAAAAACCAAGGTCATTTCCTGTAATTGCGTTGTTGCCTGTAAAATACTTATCAGCAAGCCTGTTATCAATGCTGCGCCCAGAATGGGGGCACCAACCAGCAAAACAGTAAACACAGCTTCTTTGGCAATTCCCAGCACGATATCTTCAAACATACCGTTCTTCCTTCCTGTAATCAAGTCTACCTAAAACTCATCACCAGCGACTGAATAACCAGATTCCACCCGTCTACAAGTACAAATAACAGAATCTTAAACGGAAGTGAAATCATCATTGGCGGAAGCATCATCATTCCCATTGACATTAAAGCACTGGCTACTACCATATCTATCACCAGGAAAGGAATGAAAATAATAAAGCCGATTTGAAAAGCTGTTTTAAGTTCACTGATGACAAAGCCAGGGATCAGAACATAATTAGGAATATCCTCGAAATTTCTAGGTCTTTCCATGTGTGACAGGTTTACAAACAAGGCCAGATCTTTTTCTCGAGTTTGTTTGATCATAAACTCACGAAGAGGTTCCATGCCCTTCTGAAATGCCTCTTCCTCTGCAATCTCCCCCTGAAGATAGGGCTGTAAGCCTTCTGAATTCACTTGTTGCCAGGTGGGAGCCATTACAAAAAAGGTCAAAAATAATGCCAGACCAATAAGAATTTGATTGGGCGGCATTTGTTGGGTCGCCAGCGAGCTTCGAATAAACGCCAGAACCACAATAATTCGCGTAAAAGACGTTAACAAAATAAGAATAGCAGGTGCAAGAGTTAATACGGTAAGTAAAGCCAGTATTTGCAGAGCCGTGGATAATCCTTGTGGACCTGCAGCTCCATCCCCAATCTGTAAATTAATACTAGGTATACTAAAGGGTTCTGCCATTACCGGAGCACTAACGAATAACAAAATAACTACTGTGCAAAAAACAATCCAAATGGGTTTAACCAGAATCTTAGGTTCATTCATGAAAGTCACTTCGTTTCTGCGGGTATTCTTGATCCAGATCTTTAACCTTATTGAGGTGCTCCTGCATCAGATGATGAAACTTTTTTTCTTTTCGTTTCGTTAAAGAAAGCGGTATTTTCCCTTTTCTAATAAAGGGGTTCAGTGACTGTCCCTCACGTGAAGTTTCGTTATCCTGTTTTTTGATTTCCTCCAACAACGTCAGATCTTCAAGCTCAAATAGTTTTGTAATTTGACCTTCCGTTACACCCAGAGCATATATTTTGTCAGCTATTTCACACAGAACAATTCCTTTGTTTTGCCCCAGCATTACCTCGTCTACAACATGCAACCAAGTTCCCTGCATTCGGGTTCCAACCTGACGGCCAAACAGCCTTATAATCAGCCATGCAGTCCCTGTAATTAAACCCAATACAATGATCAATTTTATAAAATTAAGCACCAAGTTATCGGGTTGTAATTCGGATTGCTGTTGTTGCTGGCTTAATGCTTGATCCAGGTTACTGAAATCTTCCACTCCAAAAGCTGTCCCGGCCGTCAAAGTCAGCACAAAAAAAATTACAGTACACAGCAAAACCCATTTTCCCCGAACCTTCATTTCTTCACTTCCAAATCCTAAATTAACTCAGTGCTTTACTAACTGCCTCAATAACTCGTTCGGGTTGAAAAGGCTTTACGATAAAATCTTTTGCTCCTGCCTGAATGGCATCAATGACCATCGCCTGTTGCCCCATCGCGCTGCACATAATAACTCTGGCACCCGAATCCATAGCAACGATTTCTTTAACTGCTGCAATCCCATCCATCTCTGGCATAGTAATATCCATTGTAACTAGGTCTGGTTTCATTTCTTTGAATTTATCAATCGCAACTAAACCATTTTCGGCTTCTCCAACTACTTCATAACCGTTTTTTGTTAAAATATCTTTTATCATCATCCTCATAAATGCCGCATCATCTACAATTAATACTTTTTTACCCATTGTGACCCTCCTAAAATTATTGAAATTTACTCATCCGATCAATCGGACTCAATATTGTTGTAACTCTGATTCCATAATTTTCATCTATCACGACGACCTCACCTTTGGCAATCAACTTACCATTCACCAACAAATCAACTGGCTCACCAGCCATTTTATCTAATTGTATAATAGAGCCCTGTGATAACTCCAGTACTTCTTTTATTGTTTTGCTGGTTTTACCTAATTCAACAGATACATCCAGTGGCACATCCATAATCAATCCTATGTTTTGTGGAAGATGTTGATCAATACTTTCCTGTAAAGGAGCAAACTGGACAGGTTGGACAGCAAATTGCTCACCTTTTTTCACATTGCCTTTATCATGGTTGTAATTCTCCCATCTATCCATGTGCTCCTGCCTACCAGTCTCATTTGTCTGAATATCAAAGACTGTCTGTGCAGCAACTATTTCTTCCCGAACAGGTGCTGCTATTGATTCGCTTTCCTGTGTTACATTTTGATTTAAGGAAAAATCCTCTGCTGTATCTCCCATCAGAATTCCAATCATACTTTTCACTGCTTCAATAGGCATAATCTGCATAATCTCACTATTTACAAGGTCTTCAATCTCCATTTTAAATTTGATTTGAACCATCTCTTCATAATCACTGGTTAACTCCAGATTTTGCTTACTAAAATCAACTACCCGCACTTCAGGAGGAGCAATGTCAATTTTTTTATTAAACATTGAAGACAGACTCGTTGTCGCTGAACCCATCATCTGGTTCATTGCTTCACTAACGGCACTTAAACTTAACTCATCAAGCGTTGTTGTACTTTTCCCCTCTCCCCCCATCATTAAATTTGCAATAATACTGGCATCATCCTGTCTAACGATAAAGACATTGGTGCCATTGATTCCTTCTGTATATTTAACCTCTACCACAACATAGGGTATGGGATATTCAGATTGTAACTCTGCCCGTGTTGTAATGGATACCGATGGTGTCGTTATCGCAACCTTTTTGCGCAACAAAGTAGACAGGGTTGTAGCCGATGTCCCCATACCGATATTTCCAATTTCCCCTATGGTATCTTTTTCAAAATCATTCAGATCAACAGAATGGTTTACCACAGTGTTAGAATTACCTGTAGCATTATCTGCACTTAACAGTGCGTCAATTTCCGCCTGAGACAGTATTCCGTCATTCATCTTGCTCTCCCTCCTCAACGGCCCTTATCACCTGAACTGCCACTTTGTTTTGATATACGCCAGGGTTTCCGTAAAATTTTGTATTCTGTCCAATCATTACTTCCAAACCTTCTTTTACACTCTGGTCAAGCGGAATAACATCTCCTGGAGCTAATTCTAATAAATCATTAACAGTAATCGTTGTTTTTCCGAGCACTACTTTAACAGATAAATGCGCATTTTTTATTTTGGTTTGGATGACTTCCATATCCTCGTTGGACCTTTTTTTACCAACCGTTGAATAATAATAATGCACACTGAGTTTATGTATGATCGGTTCTAAAACGAGAAAAGGAATACATATGTTAATTACTCCCACCACATCGCCCATTTTAGTTTCCAACGAAACAATAATCATTACCTCTGAAGGCGAAACCAGTTGAGTAAACTGTGGATTTGTTTCCACTCTCTCTAAAACGGGTTGCAAATCAATTATACCTTCCCATGGTTCCCGGAGAAAGTCCAGCATCCGCTGTCCTAGTCCTTCCATAAGGGTCTGTTCAATTTCTGTAACAGCACGTACTTTTTCAGGTGGAATACCCGGTCCCCCCATAAGACGATCCATAAAAGCAAACCCGAGATTAGGGTTGATCTCCATGATGGCGTTTCCTTCAAGTGGATATAACGAAAAAATATTTAGCATGGTCGTACTGGGAATTGAACGAATAAATTCTTCATAACTAACCTGTTCTACCGACAGAACTACGATATGTACGGATGTTCTCAAATGACCAGATAAGAATGTCCCCAGCGCACGGGAGTAGTTTTCATAAATAACTTGCAACGTATGAATTTGATCTTTTGAAAACTTGTTTGGTCTTCTAAAGTCGTATAGTTTTATTTTCTTTTTACTATGTTCTTGCTTGAGTTCATTCGCATCTACAGATCCAGTACTCAGCGCTGATAAAAGATCATCGATTTCATTCTGTGAAAGAACGTCACTCATTATAACCCTCCTTTCAGGTTATAATCACTGCAGAATAAAGTTCGTAAAATATACGTTATTAATCGCATTACTACCCATTTTTGCATTTAATTCCTCTTTAAGTTCATCTTTGAGTTTTTCACGGTTCACTATGTCCAGATCAGATAAAGATGCAGACGAAAAAGCCCCCAGAATGGTGTCTTTCACAATCGGCATATACCCTTCAATCGACTTTTGAAGCTTTTTGTCAGAAACTTCTATAAAAACTTCGACTTTTAGGTAGTGATTTCCTTCCGTCCCTCCAACATTTGTTGTAAATTCGCCTGCTGAAATCAGACTTCCTGCCAGCACTTCGGTTTCCTGATCTTTTTCGCTTTCAGGATAAAGGGGTGCCATAAGACTGCGCATCAAGAAATAGGAAGCTCCCATAGCTACCAAAAAAATTAATAAACCAATTAAAACAATCTTTATATCCAACCCGGGTTTTTTTTCATTTTCTTTGGAATTCTCCTCAGCCAAAGTGATCCTCCCTTTCAGTTATTTTTTGCGAATCGTCAATGTCTGCCTCCTAAAATAAATGATTTTCTCCTTTATGAGAGATATACATTCCCTTACCACAATTTTTTTTCCATTGGTTAGCGTAATGATTGTATCCGGTGTTTCTTCCATCATTTCAACCATGTCAATGTTGAGCATAAATGGCGTACCATTCAATCGCGTTAGCGTTATCATTGCTTCACCTCAAATGCTCCCCCCAGAGAAAACCTCTGAGGGGAATGGTTTTATTATCGTTTTAAATTAACCAATTCCTGCAGCATCTCATCAGAAGAAGTAATAATTCTGGAGTTGGCCTGAAAGCCACGCTGGGTAACGATCATCTCCGTAAATTCTTCAGATATATCCACGTTAGACATCTCAAGACTTCCCGGAAGTATAGCCCCCATGCCTTCGTCCGCAGGCGCACCAATCTGTGCATCCCCAGAGTTTTTAGATACGCTGAACATGGTCCCGCCCATCTGAGTTAATCCTCCCGGATTCTGAAAGGTCGCCAGGGCCACGCGGGCAAGGCTCCGAAGTTCACCATTATCATACACCCCACTGATGACGCCATCCTGCCCCACAGTATAGCTCTTTAAGGTTCCTGCCTCACAACCGTTTTGGGACTCAACCCATGCAGTTGATGAAGACTGAAACTGGGTAATTTCGCTAAAGTCAATTACCGGCTGAATATTCTCTGCCCCTATACTATCCCTGGGAATAATAAGATTGCATTTGGCGCTATCTGGACTTAATATATGACCGGAAGTATCAAACTCCAGGCCGGTTAAGCGAATCACCTTGTAATTCGCGCCCCCATCATCAAAGTCAAGGTCGTCCCCCATATTATTTACGCCCAGTTCTCCAGCCGTATTATCAAATGTAAATTCCGGATCAAGCGAAATATCGCACAACCACTGCTGGGTCGTTGGATCGTCAGCAGTGACTTCAGCTCTGAAAAACCGAAAATACACAGGAAGCTTGTTGCCAAGTGAATCGTAGATCTCCTTGGAAGTTACGATTGTTTTCCCCGTCGGCACATCAGAAGCGATATCAAAATCAAGCGCAGTTCCATCTACATCATACTTCTTACTCACTTCAATATCCGTATTCAAGTTTCCGGAAAAATCCATTTCTGATGTTGCCTTGGGTGAATCCATTTTAAAAGATGACACATTAATACCCATGACATCTCCCCCACTGGTATCAATCACAAAATTCTCATCAGCCACCCATCCCTGAACCACTGATCCATCTGGTGTATGCAGGTTGCCCATCTCATCAAAATCAAACGCGCCTGTGCGAGTATATGTTGTTAACCCCTCTACATTTTTCACTACAAAATAACCATTTCCATCAATCGCCATATCGGTGGTACGGTTGGTCGCTGCTGCGGGTGCCGGGGTATGGATTTGATCAATACTGCCCATTGTCATTCCCATTCCAATTCCCATCGGGTTCGTGCCGCCTTTTTCTCCATCCGGCGCAGCAGCACCTCTTATACTCTGATAAAGTTTATCCTGAAAAATAACCCTGCTTTTTTTAAAACCGGGTGTATTTACGTTAGCAATATTGTTTCCGATTACATCCATTTTGGTCTGGAGATTTTTCAAACCGCTTACTCCAGAATAAAGGGAACGCATCATAACCAATGACCTCCTTATTTATATATACATAGAATGTTTCTTTCAATCCACATTCCAGGGCTTCCTCAAAGAGGTCCAGCCCTAAACAATCACCGCACTGTCAATATTGGTGAATACATTTTCCTTCATGTTCTGACCGTCAACAGCTGTAATCACAGTGTTGTTCTTCACGCTTACCAGCAAAGCCAGATCCTTCATCAGTATTAATGAATCCCTTGAGCCTTTATTTCTAGCCCTATCAACCGCTTCCTGAACTTTATTGAGATCTGTTTCACTGAGTTCAATATTGCGTGATTTCATCCGCTCCTGTGCATGGTTGGAGAATTTCAGTTGTTTGGTTGCCAGTTTTTCAGTTAATATTTCATTGAAAGCACCTTCACTTTTAATTCTTCCCCCCGCTAGCGGTTGAACAGCCTTTCCTGTTTTAACTGGTTCCACAGGATGCTGTGGAAAAAATATTTTGTTAGTCACGGCTTTCATTTCCTTCCTTCGAAACCATTTCTTTTAATTCGAGCAAGTTCTGAAGTAATACTGACTCTTCATCCTGTTCATATTCATTCACTCCCACAACCTGATCCATGCTTACCCGTTCTCCATTAACCAGATAATAAGGAACATTCTCCGATATCATGACAGATCGGACTACACCACTCCTGACTTCACCATTTTCTTCACCCCCGGAGCCTGTATAACTGATTTCCCTGCCAATCATACCGGTTGACTGCTGCAAGGATATTCCCGGCAATATTTTTTCTTCAATCTTGGTTGCAAACTGCTCAAAACCATTGTTCAAATTCTGCATCTGCTCAAGCGAACTAAAATTTGCCATCTGGGAGATAAACTCCTGATCTTTCATAGGTTCAAGCGGATCCTGATATTTCAGCTGCGTCACCAATAGTTTTAAGAAGTCATCCTTACCCAAACTATTAGTCGTTGTGCCGCTGGCATTTGTTTGCACACTCTGGTTAACTGTGTTATTTACAGAAGATACTGTCACATAAATCGCCTCCTAAATCCGGACATTTAACCCTGCCGATAGGTTAGACAGACTGTATTCTGTTCCCTCGTATAATTGCATTTCCTCAGCAATTGAATCCATTTCATAATCCTCATTAAAGGACGTCGAAAAATTTTCAGATATGGGCTGATAAAAGCGCTGTCCGCTATTCTCCTGCTGCTGTTGAAAGCCGCCAAATTGACCCCCTTGATCCAATTGCACATTCACCTCTGTTTTCTCTACCTTGAGTCCATTTGCCTCAAGTGTCTGTTTCAGTTGATTCAGATTCGCTTCCAGCAGGTGTTTTACCTGATGATTCTCTGTAAAAAATTTGGCAGTTACCACACCCTCTTCTACGACCACCTTAATGGTCATTTTGCCTAAGTGTTCAGGTTTCAACTGGATCTTCATCTCTGTATTGTTATCCCTGGAAAACAGCTCAATCTTTTTTACAATCTGATCAAAGATCTCCTTATTGCTACCTTCTGACCGAGTAGTTCCTTCAATATTAGGATTATCAACTTCTGTTTTAATTCCATTAGATGACAACCGCTCCAGCACCATCTGATTAGAGCTTAGTCTATGCTCAAACGGGACCTTACTTTTCTCAACTTTTCCATCCATTGATTCCTCTTTTTCAACTGTTTCGTTAACATGATTTTGAAAGCGATGGTTTTCCATCGGTATGACCTTCTTGATCTCGCCTGACCCAGGTTGCAGGCCATCGTTTCCTTTATTAACCATTCGCGTTTCAATTTTTGTTTCTTTTTTGGTTCCCTGAACTGATTTTGTTTTTTTTATGTTTCTTTGCTGTAATAGAATCTCTTTCTTACCTTTTGATGAATCTTCAACGGCTAAAGGAACTGCTTTGTCTTGAGAACCTCTGTCATTTTCAGCAGGTACAGCATTCCTTATCTTATTCTCATCTAACACCATGTTTTCACCTGCAACTACGTTTGCTTCTGGCTTGTTTGCTGGTTGTAATACCTTACCGGTTAGTTCCTGCTCTTTCTCTGGCAATGGTTCAGTTACTTCCATTTGTTGCTCAACCACGGTCATTATGATTGCAGTTCCAGATTGATTTACATCTTTTGCCCCTTCGACATCCGTGTCTGACGAATTATTTTCTTCCTTCGTCTTGATATCCTCATTCATATCGCCAGTGGTTTTCTCAGAATTTTTCTCCTGCACAGGGACCTTTTGGACTTCACTACCTTCCTCCTGATGCACCCGCTGTTGATTTTTATTGATGCTAGCTTCATCTGATGACATTGATTTTGTTAAGTGCCGATCAAAAGTTTTTTCATTAGAAGTATTTCCATGACCGGATTGTCTAATCGGTTCATTTTTACGGTTAGCCGATAGAGATTGTTGTAGTACACATATGTTGTTCACAAATTCACCTCCTTTTTTAAATACTTTGTATATGGGAAACAGTTTCAGTTAGAACTGTTAACCAACATCATTTGTGTGATTTTTACTGCCTTTTCCCTGGGCATTTTGGATAGAATCGGGGCAGACACATCAGTCTGCATTGATTGTAAGATATCGACTGCATTTTCATCAGATAACGCAGCAATCAAATCAGCCGCATCCTGTGTTTTCATTTCTGCATAGTAACCTGCTATTTTTTTATAGTCCTTTGAAGGTTCCTGGGAAAGCACATCTGCCAGTTGCTGATTAAGTTGAATTATTTCTTCCTTATAATTGCTCTCTGATTCTTCATACTGAAGCTGTAACTGGTTCGACTTCTCCAATTCAGCCTCCACAGCAGACAAACGATTTCGGTTTTCTTCTAAGTCCTGTTTTAATATATCGTTTTCTTCTTGTAATTTCTGCAGTGGATTTTGCGTAGAATCACCGATTTTTTCACCCAAAACAGGAATTACACTTAAACGCTCAGAAATATCTATAATATAAAAATAATGAAGGGCATAGAAAGAAGCAGCCAAAACTAATAAAAATCCTACTATATACAGAATTACTTTTCCTATTTTCACCCATCGTTCATCTCCTTTACCTTATTTGTGTTTCTGAATGAAAGTGTCTATTGATAGCGATTTCATCCACTATTTTCTGTTCTTCTCGGTTTAATTCTATCCTATATTTCTCACATTCCTTTTCTCGCAGACGCATCAGTATTTTAGATTCACGGTTTTTTATTAACAACAAGTTTTGTGTTTCTTCCAACTGCCTGTTAGCTAAATCAAGGTCCTGTCTTCTGTCCTGCCACAAAGACTTCAATACAGGCATGTAATTATTGAAAAGCATAACCTGTTCCAGCTTGAATAAACCTTGCATATTGGCAACCATATCCTTTTCAACAGCCTTTATACGTTGTTCAACTTCTGCCAGCGCATCCTCACACGCCTTACAGGCAACCCTTGCCTGCTTGACCTGTTCCCTGCTCTGATTTTCTTCGATCCTGGCTACCTTCAACTTTGTTTCTAAAGAAAACGCAAAGGGTTTCACTATGTTCCCCTCCCCTTACACACAGCTTCTCATAAAGGTCAGTTCCTCTTCAAATACAGCTTTGTCATAAATACCCTGTCGGAGAAACTCTCTGCATCTGTCTATACGTTCGATCGCTTCGTCAACCCGAGGATTTGAGCCTTTTTTATATGCACCGATATCAATTAAATCCTTCGCTTCTTCGTATGTTGCCAGTATTGATCGAAATCGGTTAGCATTCTGCATATGTTCACTGGCGGAGATATCTATCATGACCCTGCTGATACTATTCAACACATCAATCGCCGGGTAGACATTCATCGCTGCAATGTTACGATCTAGAATTATATGACCATCAACGATACCACGGACACAGTCTGTCACCGGTTCATTCATGTCATCACCCTCCACCAGCACCGTATATAATCCAGTGATAGTCCCTTTTTCTGATGTCCCCGCCCGTTCCAAAAGCCTGGGCATCATCGCAAAAACCGAAGGAGTATATCCCCTTGTAGCCGGTGGTTCTCCAATCGCCAAGCCAACCTCCCGCTGTGCTAAGGCAAAACGAGTAAGCGAATCCATTAGAAGAAGGACATCATTGCCCTGATCTCTGAAGTATTCAGCAATGCTTGTAGCAACAAAAGCACCTTTCAATCGCACTAATGCTGGCTCATCAGATGTAGCAACAATGACAACCGAACGAGCTAATCCTTCTTCACCAAGATCTCTCTCCAAAAATTCACGCACTTCGCGACCGCGTTCGCCGATTAATGCAATGACATTGATATCAGCAGATGTATTTCGCGCTATCATTCCCATTAGGGTACTCTTTCCGACACCACTTCCTGCCATTATCCCCATCCGCTGACCTCTGCCAACTGTTATTAAACCATCAATGGCTTTGATCCCAACCGATAAGATCTCACTTATTCGTTTTCTTTTTAATGGAGCAGGAGGTGGATTCATTACTGCGTACTGAGTCTGGCACTTGATCGGGCCCCTTCCATCAATAGGATCGCCCAGCCCATTTAGGACCCTTCCTTTCAACTGCTGTCCTACATTTACTTTTAATGTAGTACCGGAAGCGATCAGTTCACTGCCCGGGCCTATCCCCTCCAACTCGCCCAGAGGCATAAGCAAAATCCTTCTTTCCCTGAAGCCCACAACTTCGCAGGGCAACAATGTACAAAGAGGATTGCTGGTACGCACATAGCACAGTTCCCCCAGATTTACCCGGGGCCCCTGTGCCTCCAGCGTTAATCCAATAGCCTGCGAGATCCGTCCGCGCAGTTCCAGTAGATTGGTTTTTTCTATTGCCGTCAAATACGTATTAATATTAAATTCTTTATTCATTCATACCCACTTTTATTAAACTCTCTTCTATTTTTTCAATCCGTGATTCAATCTGTGCATCAATGTTTCCGGCATCGCTTTCCATGATACATCCACCCTGACTGATACGCCGATCAGCTTTGGCATCAATCCTCACAACTCTACTCCCTGGATCAACTAATTCATTCATATCAATAGCATCCAGCAGTGTCTGAAGATCTTCAGGGTTTACGTACACGTCAACTATGTCCGGTTGATCCAATAACTGTATGCACTGCCTGACCACATTTACAATGACCAATGGATTTATGGTAAGTTCTGATGCAATGACTTTCTCACTTACAGCTGTAACGAGTTGAATAATATCCCCTTCAGCGGAATGAATAATATCTGATTTCTTCTGATAAGCGTCTTCCGTTACTTTGCGGGTCTCCATCACCGTGGTTTCACGCTCATTTTTCATCTCTTCTTCAGCCTGTTTAATGCCGTCCTCATGGCCTTGGGTTCTTGCTTCTTCTCTTGTTTTTTCTGCCTGCTTATAAACTTCAGCTTTTAGTAAATCGGCTTCTTCCTGTGCATTTCCAATAATGAACCTAGCTTCGCTTCTTGCCTTTTCCAGAAGCTCGACAACCACCTGTTGTGTTTCTTCCATAATCTTTTGGCTTTCTATTTTTAACATTTCAAGTTCATCAGGTTCTTCAATGTTATCAGCAACACTGTTTAAGGAATCCATTGGATTTTGGTTCTCGCAGCAAACAGCTTCAAACGAGTTCAAAACCAATGGAGAAGATAAAACCAAATCGGAGTTTTTAATCACCCTAGACAACGATTTCATCTCCCCCTCCTCGTCCTACTACAATTTCACCAGTCTCTTCCAACCGGCGAATGATGTTGACAATTCGTTGCTGTGAATCTTCCACATCACGTAGTCGAACCGGTCCCATAAATTCTATATCCTCACGCAATAAATCAGCAGCCCGGCCAGACATATTGGAAAATATCTTCTGTGACACTTCCGGCGATGCCCCTTTTAAAGCCAGCGCAAGATCCTGTGATTCGACTTCCCGTAAAACCCGTTGCACCGATCGATCATCAATCATAACAATATCCTCAAACACAAACATCAATTTTTTGATGTTTTCAGCAAGCTCTGGATCCTGAACCTCCAGGGCCTCCATAATCGTTTTTTCAGTTGCCCTGTCAACCCGGTTGAGAATATCAACAACCGACTTAACCCCACCTGCTGCCTTCATTTCCGTAGGTGCCACAGACGAAAGTTTTCGTTCCAGAACCCGTTCCACTTCTTTAATAACTTCAGGAGAAGTTGTATCCATAATTGCTATCCGCTTAGCAATCTCTGCCTGCCGATCAGGAGGCAGAGCAGAAAGGATAATAGAGGATTTCTCAGCCTCAAGATAAGCCAGAATTAGAGCAATCGTTTGCGGATGCTCTGACTGAATAAAACTTAATAGCTGGGCTGGTTCCGTTTTTCGCGTAAAATCAAAAGGCCTCACCTGTAAGGAAGCCGATATTCTGCCAATAATCTCTACGGTCTTTTCTTCTCCATAGGCCCTTTCTAAAACCTCTCGTGCATACTCAATGCCCCCCTGTCCAATAAACTGACTGGCCAAACACATTTCAAAAAACTCACGAAAGAGATCATCCCTTTTATCTGTAGATACTTTTCTCATATTAGCAATTTCCAGGGTTAACTGTTCGATCTCCTCATCATTCATATGTTTAAATATTTGAGCAGATTTTTCCGGTCCCAGAAACACCAAAAGATTTGCTGCCTTTTGCCGGCCTTTCATACTTTTCGTTACAGCCATATTATCACCTCTAATCTTCAAGCAACCAGGTTCTTATCACCTGGGCAGCTGATTCAGGATTTTCCTCAATCACTTTGTCTATCTCTGCCTTAATTTTTTGTTTTTCTTTTTCTTCAGGGGTAAGGTTCTTCTCGAATAGATCTTCAATACTGATTTCATCATTTACAACGGCTTCAAATTCAGCCTTTTCCATTTCCTCGTGCAGAATCTGCTCTTCCTTTTTCTTACGCCTTCCTACAATTAAAATAATTGCAAGAACAAATAGCAATAGCCCTGCAACAACACCCGCCACCTCTAGAGGAGACCCTAACAATTTTGTTATCGCTGCCTGTTGTGGTGCTACAGGTTCCGGCTCAGAATAAAAATCAATAAAAGCAACTGAAATCTGTTTTTCAATTGAAATCTGTTTTTCCTCTGAGTCTTTTAACCCTACAGCTGTAGCAACAATACTTCGTACTTTCTCTTCATCCATGTTCGAATCAGCAGTTCCTGACTTATTCACTAATACAGAAACTGTAAGATGCTCGTAGTCAATTTTTCCCACTTCATACTGGGTAAAGGTTTGAGTTTTGTTGATCTCATAATTTCTCGTTTTATCACTTCTTTCGTAACTCGACGTGCTTTCTCCGGTATCAGTCTCAGCATATTGCGGAACATTAGCATCAATCCCATCTACTCCGCCTGACGTTGAATCCTGATTTGCACCTGATTCAGAAACTACATGTTCATTACGGACAAAAGGACCTTCTGGGTCATGCGTGTATTCTTCAGCGGTTTCTTCCTGTTGATCAAAAATTAAATCCGCACTTACCCGAACCACAGCATGATCTTTTCCCAGCGTCTTATCCAACATCGTCTGTATTGTCGCTGCTTTTTCCTTTTCAAACTGACTTTTCATCGCCAGTTGGCTCTGAACCAAATTTGTTGTTTGTGAAGAAGCATCCCCAACATTATCGGTAAGAAGATTACCGTTATGATCTACAATCACAACATCTTCCGGAGATAAGCTTTCAATCGAATTAGCGATAAGATTTATGATTCCCTGAACTTCTTTGGAGGATAAGCCCTCCCCATTACTCGTTGTGATGGCTACAGCTGCACTGGGTTTTTCCTCTTCGTCAGAAAACAGTGTCTTTTCAGGCAAAACCAGATGCACCCTTGCCGACTTCACATCCTCCAGACTCTGAATTGTTCGGGCTAATTCTCCCTGGAGAGCAATCTGATACTTTACCTTTTTATCCGTCTGCGTTTCCCCAAATTTATTCTCCTGAAATAGTTCAAAACCCGATTCTCCCCGGGGCAAATTTTCACCCGCCAGTATTAAACGAGTACGATATTTAACCGCCGGATCAACCAAAATGGATTTACCATTATTGTCCAACCGATAATCGATTTTTCCTTCTTCTAGTTTTTCTACAATCGCTTGGGCATCCTTTGAGCCGAGGTCACTATATAGAACTTCATAGGCTCTCGAATGGTTGCTACTAACAAAGATAACCAGAGCAATGATCAAAAAAAGTCCCCCTGCTCCGATTAATAGTTTCTGGGTTAAACCTATTTGGTTCCATGTTTCAACAATTTTTGTAGCCTGTTGCTTCAGTTTTTCCCGCAAGTTGTTCATTGTGTTACTCCCCAAACCAGAATTTAGACTTGCATACGCATGATTTCCTGATAAGCTTCAACAATTCTATTGCGAATCTCAACCGTTAATTGCAGCGCAAGGTTCGCTTTCTCATAAGCAATAAATGTATTATGAAGATATCCTTCGCCGATCGCTAACCCTTCAGCCTGCGTAGATGCATTCTTTTGTAATTGATCGACCTCTCCCATAGCTCCTTTTAAATAATTCAAAAAAGAAGATGTATCATTTCCTATAGAACTGCCATGATCTTCTTTAAGACTTTCTTTCAGTTTTTCAATACTCTGTCCTGCGCCTAACTGTTCCAGTTTCATTCAACTTGACTCCTATCTTCCTAACTGCAGTGCCCTCATAGCCATTGCTTTAGAGGATTCAATAACTTTGCTATTTGCTTCATAAGCTCTGCTGCTAGCAATCATATTTATCATCTCTTCAACAACATTTACATTCGGGTAGGATGCGTACCCCTTTTCGTCTGCATCAGGATGCGAAGGATCATATACTTTTCGAAAAGGTGCTTCATTATCGTCCAAAGATCGAATTTCCTTCACCCTCACACCAGCAGTCGTCGTCTGTATTTTCCTATTCAGGACTTCTGAAAAATCATGCCCGGGTTCCATCTTTCCCCTGGCCTCAAAGACAACCACCTGGCGACGATAGGGTCCTTTCCCTTCGCTGGTTCGTGTACTTTCTACATTGGCCATGTTGCTGGCAATACTGTCCATTTTCAATCTTTGAGCAGTCATCCCAGAGGCACTCACGTCAATACTATTCAAAAAACGCATATGCTAACTCCTCCCGGTAATCGCCATTCTTAACAGACGAATTTCGTTGTCGAGGCTCTGTTCCATCGTATCGTAATATACCTTGTTTTTAACTAATTCAGCCATTTCAACATCAATATCCACGTTATTACCATCATTCCTAAAACTAGAATCTCCAACTTCAACTAACTCAGGTTCAACTTCTAGGATTTTACTACTATTACCCATGGTGTCAGATTTTTGGTAATCATTCGATTTTAATGTATCATAATTTGTAGTTTTTTCTAAGACTTTTCTCAGTTTTTCTTCGAAAATAACTTCACTTCTTTTAAAGCCAGGCGTATTTACATTTGCGATGTTGTTAGCAATCACTTCGTTTCTTAGCATAGATGCATCCATCGATCGACTGAGCACTTGAAAATGGATTGAATTGAAAACTTTTCCTAACATTTCATCACCTCACTATGATTGTTTAAATTTTCTAGTTCATCTCTCAAAATCCCTTTATTTTTTTGTTACTCACAATATTAATTTGTAAGAAGATTTTGTATAATGATAAATGCTGGATAAATATTGAAAGCTCATCACATCCTATTCAATTTCTAGGTCTTGGTTCCACCGCGAAAAGTACTTTTTCAGTGGGATCATCTTATAATTAATGAATGCCAAACAAAAACAAGCTAACCAGATTATGGTTAGCTTGTTTTTGTTTGGCATTCACCGGTTAATTGCTATTTTCGTAGTTCTGCAAAAATATAATCGTTTAAAACTTTTATGTAGGTCCCCTTCATTCCAAGAGATCTTGACTCAATAACACCTGCACTTTCAAATTTTCTTAATGCAGACACAATGACAGACCTGGTTATGCCAACTTTATCGGCAATTCGACTAGCAACCAACAGCCCTTCGGTTCCATCTAATTCAGCCATGATGTGTTCGATGGCTTCTTTTTCAGAATAAGATAGAGTTGCCAGGGCTATTTGGACAGAGGCTTTTTTTCGTGCATCTTCTTCGATCCGTTCCGCTCTCATTCTCATTACTTCATTCGCAACCACAATCGTCCCGTATTCACCTAATACAATATCCTCATCAGTAAACAATTCTTTTTCTCTACTAAGAATTAACGTTCCAATTCTTCTTGCTCCTCCGAACACAGGACTAATGACCCATACGCGCGTGGAACAATCACATGTCGTGTCCTGCATATTGAACATACATTTACGGCCATCCTCAAGAAGGATATTCATCTTTGTTTCCTGAATATTAATAAGTTCCTGATTAAAACTCTCGGGAAACCTTTCTGCATGACTGACTAATCGATCGATTTCCATGCAATGGGCACCATCCGTAAATGAATATCCAATAATATGACCCCTTCTACCCACGATAAACACACTACATTCAAGATTGTCTGACATAACATCGGCCATTTCAAAAAAATCCACCGGGTTACCAGTAATTTTTTGTAAGATTCGGTTGATTGACCTGGACTTTTCCAGCAGTGTTTTTCCCAAATCCATTACCCCCTACAGAATATATCTACTAAGATCATCGTCCTCCACGATCTTCTTGAGTCTATGCTCCACATACTCCTGATCAATCGTCACTTCCTGTCCATCCATACAAGGAGATTCAAAAAGCAGATCCTCCAGCACCTTTTCCATAATTGTATGTAGTCTTCTTGCCCCAATATTTTCTGTCCTGTCATTCACTTCAAATGCGGTTTCTGCGATATAATCTATCGCATCATCCGTAACCGTCACCTTAACTCTCTCCGTTGATAGAAGGGCTACATATTGTTTGATCAAAGAATTATGCGGTTCCGTTAATATTCTTTTTAAGTCTTTTACGCTCAGGCTCTCTAATTCCACTCTAATCGGAAACCGCCCCTGCAGTTCCGGAATCAAATCAGACGGCTTGCTCACATGAAAAGCACCAGCAGCAATAAACAAAATATGATCAGTTTTAACAGGACCATATTTAGTCATAACAGTTGATCCTTCAATAATAGGGAGAATATCTCGTTGTACCCCACCGCGTGAAACATCCGGTCCATGCCCGCTTTCCTTGTTGGCAATTTTATCAATCTCATCAAGAAAAACAATGCCGTCTTTTTCTACTCCCAAAATCGCTTCCCGATTTACATTGTCCATGTCAATTAAGCGCTGTGCCTCTTCAAACGCGAGAATTCTTCGTGCTTCTTCTACCTTAACTTTACGTTTTTTCTTGTTCTTAGGCATTAACCCCCCAAGCATATCCTGCATGTTAATGCCCATTTCTTCAACACCCGATCCTGAAAAAATCTCCATAAACGAACTGTTCTTTTCCTCTACTTCAACTTCAATAATTTCCTCTTCAAGCTCGAATCTGACCAGCTTTTGTTTGATGATTTCACGTTTTTGTTCAATATCATTTAGAGGCGTTTCCGGTTCATCTTCGTTGCTTCCATATTCTTGGAATTGTCCCAGAATCATTTCAAAAGGATTCTTAGCCCCTTTCGTCTTTTTCTTGGGCAAAGGCAAAATATAATCTACAAGTCTTTCATTAGCCAGCATTTGAGCCTTTTCTTCCACCTCCTCTAATTTGTCTTGTTTGACCATCCGTACAGAGGTCTCAATCAGATCACGTATCATAGAATCAACATCACGCCCGACGTAACCAACCTCCGTAAATTTACTAGCTTCCACTTTAATAAATGGAGCCTTTACTATCTTAGCCAGTCGTCTGGCAATTTCTGTTTTTCCTACACCCGTTGAACCAATCATAATGATATTTTTAGGATAAATTTCATCCCCCAGTTCAGCCGGCAATAATTTCTTTCTATAACGATTTCGCAGAGCAATAGCAACCGCCTTTTTAGCATCCTTTTGCCCAACAATATAACGATCCAGCTCTTGAACGATCTCTAATGGCGTAAGATTAACCAAGAATACGCACTCCTTTTCCTTTGATGCACTCTTATTCCAACACCTCAACACTGATATGGTCATTCGTATATACACAAATTTCTGAAGCAATTTTCATAGATTCTACTGCGATCTTCCTTGCATCCATATCCGTAAAACGACTTAACGCTCTGGCTGCAGAAAGAGCAAATGTTCCACCCGACCCAATGGCCGTAATGCCATCATCAGGTTCAATAATTTCGCCGTTTCCAGAGACAAGAAACATACTGTCCTTGTCGGCAACAATAAGCAATGCTTCCAGCTTTCTAAGCACTCTGTCTGATCTCCATTCTTTGGCTAGCTCAACTGCTGCGCGAGTTAAATTCCCGCCTGTTTCCTTGAGCTTCTCCTCAAACTTACCAAACAAGGTAAATGCATCCGCCACTGATCCAGCAAAGCCCGCCACAACTTTTCCATTATAAAGGGTTCGGATCTTGGTAGCACTACTTTTCATAATTGTATTTTGCCCAAAAGTAACCTGACCGTCTCCCGCAATCGCCATTTGATTATTTTTCTTCACGGCCACAATGGTTGTTGCTTCAAACAAAAATCTTCACCTCCGTGGATGAGTTTCACTATGAATCGATTTGATATTATCTTTGGTCACATGCGTGTAAATCTGCGTTGTGGATAATTTCACATGTCCAAGTAATTCTTGAACCGATCGCAAGTCAGCCCCACCATTTAATAAATGAGTAGCAAAAGTATGACGAAACGTATGTGGGCTAACCTTTTGGTTAATGGCCACTTCTTCCACATACTTATTAATAATATTCCGAATACTCCTCTCCGATAACCTGGTTCCGAAACGATTCAAAAAAACAGCCTCTGAACTTTCACAATTCTTCTCCAACAAAAAAGACCGGCCCAACGTCAGATATTCTTCCATCGCAAGTACAGCTTGACTTCCCATAGGAGCAAGTCGTTCTTTGTTCCCTTTTCCAGTAACTTTGATATACTCCTGTTGCAAATGCAAATCGCTGATATTCAATCCAACCAGTTCACTTACTCTTAATCCTGCAGCATATAATGTTTCCAGAATCGCTCTATCACGTCTCCCGATCTGTTTTGTCTTATCAGGAGCATTCAGTAATAGTTCTAATTCTACAGGATATAAAAATGACGGCAGTTTTTTTTCCTGTCGCGGTGTTGAAACGTTAGCAATCGGATTCGTTTCCAGTATGTTTTCCCGACAAAGATAACGAACAAAGGAACGCAATGATGCTAATTTACGTGCCATCGTTGCGCGACTCATGCCACTATCCTGAAGCAACGCCAGATAATCTCTAACGGAACGATGATTCACTAATCCCACACTGACTTTTTCCTCTGACATATTATTTTCATCAGCAAGGAAACCAACAAATTGCCTCAGATCTGTTCTATATGAAACTAAGGTTAAATCAGAAGCGCTTTTTTCAATTTTCAAGTGATTGAGAAAACCATCCATCTGTTGAAAAAACATAACGCTCCCCCTACATTTATTCCTTATTTGAAATATACCATAATAAACATTATTTTACAACATACGCCGCAAACAATTCTGAAAAGTCATTCATTTTATCCATTGATCTTGAAACATATTGATTGTATCTTTCTTTCTTGTTTTTTATTTTGACGGATAATGGGGGAACAATCCCAAAATTAGCATTTATGGGTTGAAAATTATTCTGATCTGCCTGAGTAATGAATTGAACCAGCGCCCCCAGTATGGTTTCAGGAGGCATGGAAAGAGGTTCCTGTCCATGCACGATACGTTTTGCATTGACCCCAGCCAAGATTCCCGTTGCAGCAGATTCCATATACCCTTCCACGCCTGTAATCTGTCCGGCAAACAGAAGGTTGGGATGGCTTTTAAGTTGCAGAGTTGGCTGTAATAGCTGGGGACTGCAAATAAAAGTATTCCTGTGCATAACCCCAAATCGAACAAAATCTGCGTTTTCCAGACCAGGGATTAGCTGAAAAACTCTTTTTTGTTCTGCCCATTTTAAACGGGTCTGACAACCAACTAACCCCCAGACAGTTCCTTCCCTGTTTTCCTGCCGGAGCTGAACAACTGCCCAGGGACGTTTCCCGTTTACAGGATCTAGTAACCCAACGGGTCTCATGGGACCAAAGCGGAGGGTTTCCACTCCCCTTCTAGCCATTACTTCAACCGGCATGCAACCATCAAAAAATTCCTTTTTATCAATGCTGTGTCCCTCTTTGATATCTGCATCAATCAATTCATAATAAAATCGTTCATATTCTTGTTTGTTCATGGGACAATTGTAATAATCTTCAGTTCCTTTCCCATATCGTGAGGCTTTAAACGCTTTGGTTGTATCTAAGCTTTCCATTGATATAGAAGGAGCCACTGCATCATAAAAATACAGATTTTCACTCCCCGTTAGTCGTTTTATATCCTCAAATAGCTCACCACTGGTGAGCGGTCCGGTTGCAATAATGGTGATCTCATTTAATGGAATCCTGGTTACTTCCTGTCTGACGATCTCAATATTAGGATGGTTTTCAAGCGTAGCGTTAACCAACTTCGAGAATCGCTCCCTGTCTACTGCCAGGGCAGATCCGGCCGGAACACGAGCTTGCTCGGCACATGAAAGGATCAGTGAGCCCATGCGCTGCATTTCGGCTTTCAACAAGCCCTGCGCCGTATTAATCAACTCTGATTTCAGCGAATTGCTACAGACCAACTCTCCCATATTACCGCTTTGATGAACATCAGTCATCTTCGCGGGTCTCATTTCATACAGTCTAACTTTCAATCCGGATTCTGCTAGGTGAAAGGCGGTTTCACTACCAGCCAAACCGCCTCCAACAACGTTTATTATATTCACACAATTTTCCCCATTTCAGGTTTGAATTTGCATTCCGGATTTTGACATTGAATAACTGGTTCTTTTCCCTTGGCCGTTTTTTCTACCAATGCATCCCCGCATTCGGGACATTTCATTCCAGTCGGTTTGTTCCATGATCTGAAACTGCACTCCGGATAATTCTTGCAACCAAAGTATTTACGACCTTTTTTAGATTTAAGTGCAATGATAGGTCCTCCACAAAACGGGCATTCGACCCCTATCTCTTCATTAAGGGATTCGGTGTATCGACATTCTGGAAAACCCGAACAGGCAACAAATTTTCCAAAACGGCCATATTTAATGACCATAGGGCTACCACATTGAGGACAGTCTTTTCCTGCATCTTCATCCTTGATTTCTATTTTTTCAATGACTTCCTGCGCTTTTTCCAGATCTTCTTTAAAAGGCGCATAGAACTCTCGGATAACTTCTTTCCATTCCAGATTTCCTTCTTCAATCAGGTCAAGGTTTTCTTCCATCCTGGCCGTGAAGTCAACCTGGAGAATATCTCCAAAATGCTCATTCAATAGATCAAGAACAATAAAACCTAATTCGGTTGGAACAAATTGTTTGCTCTGCCGCTCAACGTAATTTCGTTTAAGTATGGTATCAATAATGGGTGCATAGGTGCTCGGCCGACCAATGTTCTTTTCTTCAAGCAATTTTACAAGGCTTGCCTCGGTATATCGGGGCGGTGCCTGTGTAAAATGTTGTTCTGGAAATAGTTCTTTTACAACCAGCTTATCTCCAGACTTCAAATTCGGAATTTGATTTTTTTGTTCCTCTTCTTCGTTTTCATTGTAGACTTTTTTGTAACCAGCAAATTTTATTTGTGATGAACTTGCACGAAGTCCATAATCTCCTGCTTGAATATCAACCATTATAGTGTCATAAACGGCAGGTGTCATCTGGCTAGCTATAAAACGTTCCCAAATCAATTTATACAGGCGATATTGATCCCTGCTGAGGAATTCTTTGATACTATCAGGTGTCCGACTAACAGATGACGGTCTAATCGCTTCATGAGCATCCTGGGCAGATTTGCGGCTCTTATAAATGTTTGCTGTTTCCGGTGCAAATGCATCCCCAAAATGACTTTTAATATAATCCAGTGCCTCGTCCTGTGCTACTGTTGCGATGCGCGTTGAATCTGTTCTTAAGTATGTAATCAGCCCAATGGTTCCTTCTTTACCCAACTCAAGACCTTCATAGAGTTCCTGCGCAACCCGCATCGTCCGTTTAGAAAAGAAATTCATACGTTTGGAAGCTTCTTGCTGGAGTGTACTGGTGATAAAAGGAGCATTTGGTTTCTTCCTTTTTTCTTTTGTTTCAATATTTCGAACAATCAGGGTTTCTTTTTGTAAAGCCTCAACAATCTTGTCTTTTTGATCCTGATCTGCAATAACCAGTTTTTCAGACTGATAACTCGTCAATCGAGCACGAAAAGCTGGTTTTCTATTGGCTTTCACAGACGCTTCAATCGTCCAGTACTCTTCTGACACAAAGGCCATGATTTCCTTTTCTCGTTCGCAAATCAGCCGCAAAGTTACCGATTGAACACGTCCAGCACTAAGTCCTTTCCTTATTTTAGCCCAAAGCAATGGACTAAGATTGTAGCCAACCAGACGATCCAACACACGACGAGTTTGCTGGGCATTTACCCGGTCGACATCAACCGGGCGTGAGTTCTTAATCGCTTGTTTTACAGCATCCTTTGTAATTTCATTAAACTCGATTCTGCAGTTTGATCCCTCCGGGATCTTCATTGCATGTTGGAGATGCCAGGCAATCGCCTCCCCCTCGCGGTCCGGGTCAGTTGCCAGCAATACTTTGGATGCCTTTTGTG
Organism: Bacillota bacterium; assembly: GCA_034659475.1. GTDB lineage: Bacteria > Bacillota > Syntrophomonadia > Syntrophomonadales > Syntrophomonadaceae > JAYEHK01. The sequence goes on from JAYEHK010000132.1 coordinate 31,932, forward strand.
ACTCACTTTTAATTTCCTTTAAAAGCTCACCTTTCCCTCGGATCGTAATGTATTGTGGCTCGAAATCATTATCAACGTCTATACCCAATTTGCTCTTGGGCAGATCTTTAATGTGTCCTACAGATGCCTTAACTTTATAATTCTTTCCTAAAAATTTCCCTAGTGTTTTTGCTTTTGCCGCTGATTCTACAATAACCAGTGTCGTCTTTGCCAAGATATCACCTCGTTATTTTACTTATTAAAACTACAGTTTTACATAATAGTTACCAGGCAGGTTCTTGATCAAACCCCCCACTTCCATTTTTATTAAACTTGAACTCAATTCTCCAATCCTTAAATGAGTAACGCTTAGAATTTCATCAAAAGTCATCGGCTCATAACCCATACATTCTATAATTATTGATTCATCGTTGTCCAGTAAAAACAACTCATTCTGATGAAAATGATCCGCCGAGGACTTAGAAACATTCATATCATATTCCTCTAATATGTCTTCTATACACGTTACAACAAGCGCACCCTGCTTAATAAGCCGGTTTGTACCTTCACTGTTTTTACTGCTGATAGGACCCGGAACCGCCATTACATCTCTTCCCTGCTCAAGCGCAAAATCAGCCGTAATCAGAGCCCCGCTCTTCTGTTTGGCTTCGATCACAAGTACCCCTCTGCTCAATCCTGATATCGTTCGGTTTCTTACTGGAAAATTACCGGGTTCTGGAATCGTTTTCACAGGAAATTCGCTGACAACCAATCCTTCATTACAGATCTGATTAAACAATTTCTCATTTTCTCGCGGATAAATCACATCCAAGCCTGAACCAAGAACAGCAATCGTGTTTCCCTTTGCCTCAAGGCTTCCCAAATGAGCCTGGGTATCAATACCACGAGCAAGCCCGGAAACAACAGTAATCTGCCGTTCTGCTAATTCGCCGCCAAAACGGTTAGCCTGTTGTTTTCCATATGGCGTCGCAGCTCTTGAACCCACGACCGCAACACATAGCTTTTGTGAAATTTCTATCTTTCCATAATAATAGATTATATACGGCGGGTCAAAAATATTGCTTAAAAGATATGGATATTGATTATCTTCTATTGTACAAAACTTAATTTCAGACGCATTCAGTTGATCAAGTATCTGCATTGGATCATGCGTTTTTCGAAATGCCAATAGCGTTTCAACCGATTGATTACTGATCTTGGAACAAAACAAAGACTGTGCATCTGCCTGAAAACACTTCTGAAAACTGCCAAAGCCATGCTTAATGTTCCAAAGTGTTTTTTGGCCTATTCCAGGAATTGAGTGAAGTAAACCTAGAGTAGCTAGCTCCATTTTATCCATCTTTCCAAACCCTTTCTAAACCATAATTTAAAAAAAATAATTCCTTCAAAGGTTTATTTTAACATATTGCGAGCAATGACAGTTGGGACAATTTGTTTCTCGTAAAAAGAGCCATACAGGGAAAAATACTAATGTATATTTACAAGATAGGAGATGAATAATGTGTTTGCAAGTCTATGGGACTACAAAAATTCAACCCTTAAAAAAGCAGTAGGACAGGACAATAAGATCGACCCGGGCACTTTTAGTATATTAGAACCCGGATGGATTGCATTGCACGCTGTTGTTATCACTGGCGTCTACATGCTGGGTTGCCGGCTGGGAAAAACAATGGATGATTTTTGAAATGAGTGTTAAAAACAGAAAAAAAGTAATGCTATCCCGAGAAGAAGTTTTAGATCAAAATATCTACCAGGAAATGTGGATGCCATTAGATGATAAGGAAAACGACATTCTACAGTTGATAAAAAATGGTCCTGTTCACAGTTAACTGAATAACAGTCCATGGGATATTATAGACAGATCCATGTCGTAGCTTCCTGTCCCCAGACGTCATGAATCCTTATCGCAATTGGTCTCCCGATTAAACCACCGTCATTACACCGTATGCAAAACTCAATTGGAAGTACGTCTTTGAATGGTTTATTTTTAACAATCTGTATATGGGAACAAAAGATGGAATGATCAAAGTTAAAATCAACTTCCCAAAACTCAAGATTTCTATTTAGATCTTGTCCACTCAGGATTTTTCCGTTGGAATGATAAGCATTAAGAGAAAGGATAAAGCTTCCATCTTTTTGCTTTTCCAGACTGGCATCAAATAACGAATCATTGACTATTTTATCCTTATGGGTATCAATGCGAAACGGTCTGGCACTATTTTGAATCAAACGGTATAAAATGGTTTGTTTAGAAACGTCGCTCTCATCACTTAACAACCAGTTTCTATTCAATTGATCGCATACATTGGCAGTGGTCCCTGATCCTGCAAAAAAGTCAGCAACAAGATCGCCTGGATCAGAAGCAGCTTCCACAATCCGACGCACTAATGCCTCTGGCTTCTGCGTCGGATATTTTAAATTTTCGCGCGCTGTTGGAGATAAAATTTTATTTATATCAGTCCACCAATCCTGCATGGCCGCTCCCTCTGCACGCAGTTTATATTGATCCCCTTTAACCCTTGTTAATCCACGTTGCAATGTACCCTCGGTATAGGGTCTGTAAAGTGGATTATAGGTATATTTATCGGTTTTGGCATACCAGTATATCAGATCATGCTTGCGCATGAGGGTTCGTTTTGACCGTCCCCCGCCTCCATAACACCATACAATCTCATTTACAAAGTTTTCTTTACCAAAAATCTCGTCAAGCAAGACCCGGACGTAATGACTACAGTGCCAATCCACATGAACAAAAATGCTCCCTTCTTCTTTCAAAAGTTCCCGCATAAGTTGAAGCCTGGGATAAAGCATATTTAAGTAATCATTAATATCTCTGGACCAACGATCATCAAAGGCATTCCTCTTTATATGAACACCATTGTCCAGTTGAATTTCCGATTGGTAGTTCATCTGACTGCAATAAGGCGGATCTATATATATAAGCTTGATTTTTTCCCTGTAACCATGATGATAAAGATCCTGTAAAAAAGAAATGTTATCCCCCCAGAACAACCTATTAGAAATCATTTCGGTTTTGCTTTCATCATCTTTTTGGCAATCAATCTCGCAGACTTTGCCGGCATAGGGATGTACAAAAACCTTTTGGTGTGTAACACAGGAGGATAAAAAGGTCTCCGTTTTATTTTGTTCTGATTTATTCTCCCATACCAGATGAGGGGTAACATTACTTTTGTTTTTCATAATAAAATGCTCCATTACGTATTTTAGTCTGCCAGTAATCAACCCTTGATTAGTTAGAAAATAGACGCAGATTTCGCTGATTTATATGATTTACGCTGATTCTTTTAATAGACACGGATTTAACGGATCTACACAGATTTTTTGTAGATAATAACGTTGAATAGACGCGGACTAACGCGGACTTTCTGGACTTACGCGGACTTTTTTTGTAAGGGGTCAGGGGTTAGGAGTAAGGGCAATACCTGGCGCATAGCGCCTGACTCCTAACCCCTAACTCCTCACCTCTTTTCATCAGTGGTTGTGGCCTACGGCCATGGAGGGTTCCCCTGCAAAAACCAATAAATTCTCCTGTTTGAATGCATAAGTGCCCAATATCACTTTCCGCAGTTGAACTAAGTTTTCCTTCTGAAAAAGTTTACCATAAAAAATGATCCTGTATGAACAGGATCATTTTTTATATGCTTAAAAACCTGAAGCAGACAATTAATTGATATTATCTGCTTGAAGAATCAAGAGATTATCTCGGGTAAACGCCTGCTCCGAGTCAAGGCTCTTTGATGTAAGGGTAACCGAAAAAACTAATATAGTACCTACTAAAAATAAGATTAATAAACCTTTTTGCATTCTGGTTTTCGCCTCACTTCTTGCTGTTCCTCTTATTACACATGCTTTTTCAGCTGTTTTAAAGCTGATTTCTCCAGTCGTGATACCTGTGCCTGTGAAATTCCAATTTCTTCTGCTACCTCCATCTGTGTTTTACCACTGAAGAAACGCAGAGAAACAATATGTTTTTCGCGTTCGTTTAGTTTCTTCAAACCTTCATTAATGGTTATGGACTCCAACCATTGTTCATCGGTGTTTTTATCGTCACTAATTTGATCCATAACCAATATAGGGTCACCCCCATCATTATAGATCGGCTCAAACAGCGAAATGGGTTCCTGAATTGCATCTAGAGCAAAAACAACTTCCTCCCGAGGAAGTTCAAGCTCTTCAGCCATCTGCGCTACCGTTGGTTCGATTGAATTAGCCGAGAGCAATTTCTCTCGTACCTGTAATGCTTTGTAAGCAATATCTCGAAGTGAACGTGACACACGTACAGCATTATTATCCCGCAGATAACGGCGTATCTCACCAATAATCATTGGTACTGCATAGGTAGAAAATCGAACATTCTGACTTAAATCAAAATTGTCAATCGCTTTTATAAGTCCGATACATCCTACCTGAAATAAATCATCAACATACTCACCCCTGTTACTGAACCGTTGAATGACACTGAGAACCAATCGAAGATTTCCTTGAATCAACGTCTCCCTGGCGTCAATATCTCCCGCTTGCATTTCAGAGAAAAGTCTGCGCATTTCGTCATTTTTTAAAACCGGTAGTTTTGATGTGTTCACACCACATATCTCGACTTTATTAATCAATCAAGCACCCCTTCCCCTGCCTTAATTTATTGTTGTTGCTAAAATTATTAACTTTTCTGTTATGAATTATTCTGATATTTATGGTAATTATTGGTTAGATGGGAAAGGGGGATTATTCTACCCATAAAAATAACTCCCTAAAACAGAGAGTTCACAAATATACCCATTTAATATTCACAAGTACTGCGCATTAGACAGATAATGCGTCATAAAGTTGGTTAGTTGGTTAGTTGGTTAGTTGGTTAGTTGGTTAGTTGGTTAGTTGGTTAGTTGGTTAGTTGGTTAGTTGGTTAGTTGGTTAGTTGGAACGATTCAGAAGGGATGTCAATATAATTTCCTCCACTTACACGGCAGACTATTTCAATAAGGAGTAAAGAGTTAGGGGTGAGGGGTGAGGAAAATGTTTGACGCGAAGCGTCTAACCCCCTAACTCTTAACCCCTTACCCCTAACCAAAGCTAGGTT
>JAYEHK010000133.1:0-11308 GCA_034659475.1 Bacillota bacterium
CTCAGGTAAGGAAGGTGTTCGGTTACATGACGATTATATGAAAAACTATTTTATCAGCCAGTATGGTGCAATTAAGGACATTGATTTCACCCCTCTTTTTGAAAGTTTTTTGTCGGAAGGAAAAGAGGTGTAGTCGGTGACCAACATGAAAACTGCGAAAAAATATTATTTTTTTGTAGAAGGTGAAACCGAAAAGTGGTATTTAGAATGGTTGCAAGACAAGATAAATAACGAGCCTTCATCGAAACATAAGGTTTCAATTGATTGCAAAATCCAGAAGAATCCATTGAAACGGGCAAAATCTATAAATACGGTATCCAAAATTGAAATTACACATTTATTTGATTACGAGAGTAACGATGAGGTGCATACTACTCAGTTCAAAGAAACTTTGGACGCACTCAAGAAAGTCTCTACTTTAGGGAAACAAATAAAATATCGACTCGGGTACAGTAATTTTGCCTTTGAATTATGGATCGTTTTACACAAAGCTGATTGTAATGGCTTACTTGTACATAGACATCATTATCTGGATCCAATAAACAGGGCATATCAGGAAAATTTTGAAAGCCTGGCTCAGTACAAGCATGAGAATAATTTTAAGCGAGTGCTGAGCCATATATATTTATCCGATGTAAGGGCAGCAATTAGCCGCTCCAAGGCCATCATGCAGCGAAATGTGGAAAACGGTTATCAATTGCAGCAATATAAAAACTATTATTATTACAGAGAAAATCCAGCTCTTTCGGTGTGGGAGTCCATTGAAAAGATATTGAAGGATTGTGACCTGGACTAATTAATAAATCATTAAGCAATATAAAAAAGGTGCGAACTAATAGCCTTCAGAGCGCAAAATAGGTATCGCACAAGCGCATCTTTGACGGCAAAACAGCATATTGAAAATACTCAACCCCGCGCTAGCGGGGTTTTCACAATCAAAAAGCAGGCCTGTGCGAGTATAAAATAATTATTTAGTATTGACATACTAAATAATTATTTTATATAATAAATTATAGCTAAAATTTAATTGTAAGAAGCACAGAAAGGGGGATTTCTATGAATTTGAATATAGATTTGGCTTTAAACATGTTGTATCAAAGGCAGATATCTTCCAGGGAGCAGTTATTGATTGAAATGTTAAGAGTCAAAATGACGCTGAAGATGCTAGAGGACAATGCAAATATTACAGATGATAAAGAGAAGTTGTTTCAGTTTATGAAAAAAACAACTGAAGATGAATTAGGCTTTTTCCCAGCGGATAGAGATGACTTTTTTGATATTTTTGAAGTGCTAAAAGATATTGATTTAATAGAGTTCACCTTGGAAATATACAAAAATGATCGAATGGGGACTGTCATTTCACCTTTATATTTAAGTGCGTATATTTGTGAGGAGATTCAAAAGCTTCAACCTCAAAAGATACTAATTACTGAAGCTGAAAAGCATCTAGCGGGGCTAAAAGCTCTCATAGATCAGTTTCCTAACTTTGAGTTTACATTGACAACCCAGCTCAAACAAATGAACTGGTTCTTGAAGCTGGCCTTTGCTGAATACCAAAATGTTAAGATCGTTTTCGAATCCATTTATACGGATTGCTTGCTGAATGAGAGTTTTGATTATATCTATTCGCTTCCATCCTTTGGATTTAAGCCTGAAGAATTAGGAAGGAAATTCTTAACTAGAGACAGTGATGGAATTGCCATGGAAAATATGTTGGATCATTTAAATGGAAATGGAACATTGGGTATCATTGTTCCGGCTAAAATCACCTTTGCGGGAATGGCATATAAAAAACTGAGATCCTATATCACAGAAAACTTTAGTGTAAATAGCATCTATATTCTACCCGAGGGAACCTTTAGACCGATGACATCAATCAAGACCTATCTGTTAACGATAATGACAAATCCTCAGTCAAATATTGAGATTGGCACTTTGGAGCTAAGCAAAGACTTATTTAATGTTGCAGATAAAAAAGTGATATCAAGTCAGGAATTCCTATCACATGAGGACTGGAGGATTGAACTCTTGCTTTCCGATGATGATGAGAATATTCGAAAATTCAAAAGATCCCATTTGGAAAAAGTGAAACTGAAAGAAGTCACAGAAGTGTTCAGAGGTAAGTCTATCTTAAAAAAAGATACCTCCCTAGGCAGTATATCTGTGCTTAATATCTCCAACATCGAAAACGGTGAGATCAACTATTTGGATATGGATACGATTGAAGAAGAAGAACGTAAAATCAAACGATATGAGCTATTAAATGATGATGTCGTTCTATCCTGCAGAGGGACTGCGATAAAATCAGCGGTATTTAAACAGCAAAACCGGACAATTATTGCTTCAGCTAATCTGATTGTGATTAGACCAAAGGAGAAGGCCAAAGGGGAATATATTAAGATATTCTTTGAAAGTCCTATCGGTGTGGCAATGATTAAGAGCTTCCAACGAGGCACCAGCATTATGAACATCAATCATTCAGATATTATGGAAATGGAAATACCTTTAATACCAATCAGTGAGCAGCAGGAAATGATTAATCAATATAATGAAGAGTTGAGTATTTACAAAAAAACCATCAGCCAAGCGGAAAGCAGATGGGGAAATATAAAAAGCAGTCTTTACAATAAATTAATAGAGGAGGGTCAAAACAATGGCTGTAAAATTAGAGTTTGAAAACAAGTTATGGGAAATGGCGGATAAATTAAGGGGGAACATTCAAGCTTCCGATTATAAGGATGTCATTTTGGGACTCATTTTCTTAAAGTACATTTCAGATAGTTTTGAAGAAAAATATAATCAATTGCTTGCCGAAGGGGATGGCTTTGAAGAGGACAGAGATGCTTATGTAGAGGACAATGTCTTCTTTGTACCCCCTAGTGCCAGATGGGAGTTTATCAAGAAGAGTGCCAAGCAAAGCACCATCGGTCAAATAATTGACGAAGCCATGATAGCCATTGAACGGGAGAACAAAAACCTAAAAGGCGTATTGCCCAAAAATTATGCCAGGCCAGAACTTGATAAGACCAAGCTCGGTGAACTCATTGACCTGTTCTCCTTTAACTTGGGAGATAAAGCAGCCAAAGCACAGGATCTCCTGGGGAGGGTTTATGAATATTTCTTGGGCAAATTTGGCTCCAGTGAAGGCGAGTTCTATACTCCTCCAACAATTGTAAAACTTCTTGTTGGCATGATTGAACCATATGAAGGTAGAGTTTATGATCCTTGTTGCGGCTCCGGGGGTATGTTTGTACAATCCGCAAAGTTTGTTGAGGAGCATCAAGGGAAAAAAGACAATATTCATATCTTTGGACAAGAGTTTACCGCTACCACCTGGCGGCTATGCAAAATGAACCTTGCCATTCGTGGTATTGATGGCAACCTAGGTGAAAGAGATGCAGATACCTTTGGTAACGACCTGCACAAAAATCTAAGAGCGGATTACATATTAGCAAACCCTCCGTTCAATGTCAGTGATTATAACTTAATACAGGACGATGTTCGTTGGAAATACGGCATCCCCCCTGCCAATAATGCCAACTATGCTTGGATCGAGCATATCATCAGCAAACTGTCACCGAAAGAGATCGCTGGTTTTGTACTGGCCAACGGCTCTATGAGCACGTCAACAAAGGCAGAAGCTGAGATCAGAAAAAATGTCATTGAAGCAGGGCTGGTGGATTGTATTATCACCATGCCTCCAAACCTATTTTACAATGTGACCATTCCGGTTTGCCTCTGGTTTATCTCTAAAAAGAGAGAAAAACGCAAGGATAAAATCCTGTTTATTGATGCCCGTAAAATGGGAACGATGGTGACTCGTAAGCATCGGGAGCTTTCGGATGAAGAGATTAAACATATTTACGATACTTATCACAGCTGGAGAGATTTAAGCTCTGTTAAAGAACAATTATTAGTAGCTGAAAAATCAAAGGCCTATAAAATAAAGGATTTGGAAGAAAAAGAGATAAGTGTCTATGAGGATATCCAAGGTTTCTGCAAATCAGCCGGCCTTGAAGAAGTCAGAGGCCATGAGTATATCTTGATCCCGGGTAGATATGTTGGCATCGAAGCAGTGGAAGATGACGGCGAGCCGTTTGATGAAAAGATGACCAGGCTAACAGAAGACCTGGATGCGATGTTTGTTAAATCCCATAAAATAGAGGATGAGATTAAACAGCGATTGGGGGCGATTGGGTATGAGTTTTGATATTGGGACGGAATTTTTGCTTTATCAAACCGAAGATGGTGCGACAAAAATTAGTGTAACCATGGAAAACGAAACGGTTTGGTTATCACTTAATGATATGGCTGAGCTTTTTCAGCGGGATAAATCCGTTATTTCGCGGCATATAAAAAACATCTATGCAGAGGGTGAACTCCAAGAGAAACGAACTGTTGCATATTTTGCAACAGTTCAAAATGAAGGAGGAAGAATCGTTGAAAGGAATGTTACTTATTACAATCTGGATGTAATCATCTCCGTTGGCTATCGTGTCAAGTCTCACCGGGGGACACAGTTTAGAATATGGGCTTTGCAGATATTAAAGGAGTATATTGTAAAAGGCTTTGCGATGAATGATGATTTACTAAAACGTTCAGGTGGTGGCAATTACTTCAAAGAGCTATTAGAACGAATTAGAGATATTCGTTCTAGTGAGAAGGTTTTTTATCGGCAAGTATTAGATATTTATGCCACCAGTATAGATTATGATCCTAACGCCAAGACGTCTAAACTATTTTTTCAAACAGTTCAAAATAAAATGCATTATGCTGCTCATGGGCATACAGCCGCTGAAATACTATATCTGAGAGCGAATGCAGAAAGCCCTTTTATGGGAATGAGTGCCTTTGAGGGAAATAGGCCTAAAAAAGCAGACATAACGGTTGCGAAAAATTATTTAGCAGAAGATGAGATAAATATATTAAATAGACTGGTATCAGCCTATCTTGAATTTGCCGAGCTGCAAGCAATAAGAAAAAAACCCATGTATATGAGCGATTGGATACAAAAATTGAATGATTTTATTAAAATGAGTGGCAGTGAATTATTGCAAAATGCAGGGAATATAAGTCATGAACAAGCTAAAATAAAGGCTGAAATTGAATTTGAAAAATATAAAGAGAAAAATAAGGACGAGCTTTCAAAAGTAGAGCAAGATTTTTTGGAAAATCTTAAAGAAACCCAGAAAAATCTGGAGGGAAAGAGGTGATGGGGGATGAGTGTTAGCGAATGGAAAAGATATACTGTTCAAGAACTTGTTGATCTAAAAATGCTGGATAAGCCCCTTGATGGAAATCATGGAGGAATACACCCTAAAACGTCTGATTATGTGATTTGCGGCGTTCCCTTTATAATGGCAAATGATTTAAAGAATGGGAAAGTGGATTATGGTTGCTGTAATTTTATAACAGAAAAGCAAGCCAAAACATTAAAGAAAGGTTTTGCAAAACATGGAGATGTACTTCTTACACACAAAGCAACGATGGGAAGAACTGCAATTGTAGATAATAGTCATCCATACATAGTTTTAACACCTCAGGTTACTTATTATAGAGTGCTGATGGGGATATACAATAAATATCTAAAATACTATTTTGATAGTAAAGATTTCCAAGATATACTCTTAAATTGGTCTGGATCGGGTAGTACCAGAGCTTATTTGGGAATTACAGGTCAACGTAAATTGCCTATTATACTTCCGCCCCTCCCAGAGCAAAAAGCCATTGCCGACACCATTTCCTGCCTCGATGACAAAATCGAGCTTAACAACCGCATTAACAAAACCCTTGAGGAAATGGCAAAGGCAATTTTCAAAAGCTGGTTTGTGGATTTTGAGCCTTTTCAAGATGGTGAGTTTGAAGATAGCGAGTTGGGGAGGATTCCGAAGGGGTGGAGAGTTGGAACAATATCAGATTTAGGTAGTGTTATAGGTGGAAGCACTCCATCCAAAGCTTGTGCTGAATATTATACTGATAGCGGTATTGCATGGATAACTCCCAAAGATTTATCGAATAACAAAGATAAATTTATATCAAAAGGCGAAATTGATATTACTGATTTGGTTCTGAAAAATAGCAGTACAAAAATAATGCCCAAGGGTACGGTGCTTTTTAGCTCGCGAGCTCCAATTGGCTACATAGCCATTGCTAAGAACAATGTTACAACAAATCAAGGATTTAAGTCAGTAGTCCCCGAAAGCAATATAGGTACTGAATATGTGTATTGCTTCTTGAAAAGTAATGTTGACGTGATTGAAAATAGAGCAACCGGTTCAACTTTTAAGGAAGTATCTGGTTCGGTGATGAAGCAAATTCCTGCCCTTATACCAAGTGATAGTGTCCTCAGTAAATTTCAGCAAATTTTTAATATGTATTTTGAACAGCAAATGCAAATTGAGTGTCAAAACCAAACATTAATTGCCATTCGTGATTCCCTATTGCCAAAACTAATGTCCGGTGAAATAAGAGTTCCACTAGAGGAGGTGAAATAGAGATGACCAAAGAAATCAAATGCAATTTATATGCTATAGATGAAAATATATGTCCCGAAAATGACCAACCAATAACGGACAAACAGTGCTCTGGGTGTAAATTCTATATAGGATTTGAACTTTATAATGGGCAGAGATGTATAAGATGTTCTGCTTACCATAGGGGGAATGATTTAGATGTCAAAAAGTAATTTCTGCGAGTCCCACTTAGAAGAAGCGACCATTGAATGGTTTGAGGAATTAGGCTACGAGATCGTTTTTGCTCCTGATATTGCACCAGATGGTGAGTATCCTGAGCGTGAAGACTATAGCGATGTTATTCTTTCTGAAAGACTGAAAGAAGCTCTTACACGGATAAATCCAAGGCTACCAGAGGATGCAATTGAAGAAGCTTTCAGACAGATTGCCATTCCGCAAAGCCCAAGCCTACTCATGAATAAAAAGGCTTTTCAAAAGATGATCACCGATGGTATTGATGTACAGGTTAAGCAGACGGATGCCAGTTATAGAACTGAAAAGGCTTACGTTTTTGACTTTGAAAAACCGCTGAATAACGAGTTTATGGTAGCTAATCAATTCACAATCGTTGAGCATGGGGTGGAAAAACGTCCAGATGTCATTGCTTTTGTAAATGGTATCCCGTTAGTAGTTATTGAACTGAAAAGCGCTAGTGATGAAAATATGGACATCACCGATGCTTATAATCAGCTCCAAACCTATAAAATGACGATACCCTCTCTTTTTATATATAACTCTTTTATGGTAACGAGCGACGGGATCAATGCGAGAGCGGGAACGCTTACTTCTGATGAAGACAGATTTATGGCGTGGCGTACAATTGATGGAGATGATATTGCACCGCTGTCGATTCCCCAGCTTGAAGTGCTGATTAAGGGAATGTTTCAACGTGACCGCTTTCTTGATATTATCAAGTACTTTGTGTTGTTCCAAAGCGATGGTAAAGATACGATTAAAATTCTGGCCGGTTATCATCAGTTCCATGCAGTTAATAAGGCGGTTGAAAGCACTGAACGGGCAATAATGGAAACAGGAGATAGGAGAATCGGTGTTATTTGGCATACCCAGGGCAGTGGTAAAAGCTTATCCATGGTTTTCTATGCCGGAAAACTTGTAATCAGTGAAGAACTTGAAAATCCAACTATTGTGATTATAACGGATAGAAATGACCTTGATGATCAGCTGTTTGGCACCTTCCTTAAGAGCAAGGATATTCTCAGAAGCACCCCTGTGCAGGCCACAGATAGAGCCCATCTGAGAGAATTACTGAATAACCGTACCAGTGGCGGCATCATTTTTACCACCATTCAAAAATTTGCCCCATTTGCTAATGAAATTAAAGAAGGTGAGGAAACTTACTCGTCTTTGGATAAAGTCGCTGAAAAATCGGCTGTCTATGCGAATAGCCTGGTACTCACAGATCGGAAAAATGTAATTGTCATGGCGGATGAAGCGCATCGTAGCCAATATGGATTTGGAGCAGATATTGTCAAGGGTGAAAATGAAGCTGAGGTAAAATATGGTTATGCAAAATATATGCGTGACAGTTTGCCAAATGCTTCATATATTGGCTTTACCGGAACACCGGTAGAATTAACGGATAAGAATACTCGCGCTGTATTCGGTGATTATATTGATGTTTATGATATGACTAGATCTGTTGAAGATGGAACAACGGTCAAGATTTTCTATGAAAGCAGAATAGCAAAACTGGAGTTTCCAGAGGAACTGAAACCGAAAATCGATACAGAATATGATGAGATAACGGAGTATCAGGAATTTAGCCAAAAAGAAAAGCTCAAGAGCAAATGGGCCAGACTTGAGGCAATTGTCGGTGCCAGTGAACGGGTTAAGCAGATTGCCAAGGACATCGTTGCACACTTTGAAAAGCGTGAACAGGCCCAAGAGAACGAGGGTGGCAAAGCCATGATCGTTGCTATGAGCAGAAGAATCGCCATCGACCTTTACAAAGAGATCGTAGCACTTCGTCCTGACTGGCATAGCGATGATTTAATGAGTGGTAAAATCAAGGCGGTTATGACGGGTAGCTCCTCTGATCCAGCAGACTGGCAAGCTTTCATTGGTACAAAGGCCAATAGAGAAACGCTGGCAAAACGCATGAAAGACAAAAACGATGAACTCAAACTTGTCATCGTTCGTGATATGTGGCTTACCGGCTTCGATGTGCCGAGCATGCATACCATGTATATTGACAAGCCAATGAAAGGTCACAACCTGATGCAGGCGATCACCAGGGCAAACAGAGTATTTAAAGATAAACAAGGCGGACTTGTGGTTGACTATATCGGTATTGCTGAAAACTTGAAAGAGGCACTTTCACAGTATACTGACAGTGATAAAAAGACTACGGGCGTTGATACAGAAGTTGCATCTCAGGTGCTCTTAGAGAAGCATGACCTGATTAAAGAGCTGCTGCATGGCCATGACTACAGCAAATTCTTCACTGGCAAACCAAGCGAGAAAATGCAGGCAATTATTGAAACGATGGATTATATTATAGGACTTCGAGAGGATAGAAAGAATGATTATATCAAGCTGGTAAACGAAATGGCACGTGCTTATTCCCTGTGCGCCACAACGGATATTGCTGAAAGACTCAATGTGGAGATTGGATTCCATAAAGCCGTCAAAGCAAGTCTGGTGAAAGTGATTAGTGATGACAACAAAAAGAAAACCAATTCTCAACTCGATAGTGAGTTAAATCAGTTGATTTCTAAATCAATCTCTTCCAATGAAGTGATTGATATATTGGAATCAGTTGGACTTTCGAAACCTAATATTGCCATCCTTTCTGATGAGTTCCTTGAAGAAGTAAAAGGCATGAAGCAGAAAAACCTAGCGGTAGAACTATTAAACCGATTGTTGAAAGGCAGTATAAAAACATTTTCAAGACGGAACCTTGTGCAGTCAAAGAAATTCTCTGAGCTGTTAGAAGCTTCGCTTAGAAAATATCAGAATCGGACCATTGAAACGACGCAAGTCATTATGGAACTGATAGAACTCGCCAAACAAATCAGTGAAGCAGAAAAACGTGGCGAAAGTACAGGGCTAACGCCAGATGAATTAGCCTTCTATGATGCCCTGGCGGACAATGAATCTGCACGTGAGATTATGGGAGAAGATATTCTGAAACAAATTGCACGGGATCTGACCATCTCTATTAAAAATAATATCAGCGTTGATTGGGCAATCCGTGACAGTGTTCAAGCCAAGATGAAGATGATCATAAAACGGCTGCTTAAGAAATATGGATATCCACCTGATCAGACTGCTGAAGCGGTGGATATTGTTATGGAACAAACTAAATTGATGTGCCAGAACGAAACCAAATAAAGGAGGAAGGAGATATGCCTTTTGGCAGATGATGTTACGAGATATATTAATCCAAGAGTTGAGAGAGAATTGTGGGCTCGTGCAGCGGGTCGGTGTCAATTTAATGGTTGTAACAAATTGTTATATAAATCACCTGTGACTCAAGAATGCGTGAATATAGCAAAAAAAGCCCATATTTATTCTTTCTCTGAAAAGGGACCTCGGGGATGGGGAACATTTGTTACAAATAAACAAGCACTAAATAACATAGACAATTTAATACTCATGTGCCACGATTGCCACAAAACAATAGATCAAGATAAGGCTGGAACTAAATACTCGGCAGAACTACTTGGAAAGTGGAAACGTGAACATGAACAGAGAATTGCCTGGGTAACTGGAATTGCATCGGACAAAAAATCTCATGTAGTGTTTTATGGAAGTAACATAGGTGAACAGAAGTCACCCATTCAGAAAATGGATGCTATAGATGCAATGTTCCCTGAGCATTATCCAGCAGAGGAACCCCCGATTCTCTTATCGATGTCATGTACACATGAAGATAGAACACCTGAATTTTGGGATACAGAATCAACACATTTAAAAAAGGCATTTGAAAGGTACATAACACCAAGAATTGAGGAAAACAACCCAGCACATTTTTCGCTGTTTGCAATGGCACCCATGCCTTTACTGAGATTAAAATAGCTACTGGAATGGACGTGGCTTATCTAATTGAATTGGCAATGCAGGCGTTAATGTATCAAACGGAAGAGTAGAGATGTACACATAAGGTAAGCTGTTCCTTAGCTTATTACGGGCAAGGGAGATGGAGGATATGTCAATTAATTTGCAGGGTAATTGCTGACTGAGAGCTAGATTACGGCTTGAAAGTCTGCCGACAAATTTACCCACAAGGGTAGCCAAAATCGACCCTAAGATGAACCAATATTTGTCAAAACTAAAACACAAAATCCCACCATAAGAATTAAGTAACAGCGGGTCTTTGAGAGACCCGCTGTTTTATTGTAATGGGGCTTAAAAAAGACTTGGTGTCAAATTTGGTGTCAGAAGGGTACAAAAAATATAGATGAGTGCCAAATCAAAGAGGTTCATCAGGATTTACTGCGGCATTTTCAGTCTTAACGAGGTATGCCTATCATTACGACTTCTGCCCGTGGTTTCCCCTACATTGATCCAATTGGCAGCTTTGTAACAGGTACCTTTGAACCGATTCTGCTCAACAAAGGTCTCAAGTAAGTAAATTGGATGTCCATATTTCTCCTGCCAATCCGTCGAAATGCGGCGACAGACACGGCCCAGTATATGGCTAGCAAGGTGCCCAATTTTGATACTGCAGGTGATTTCAGTTGTGTCATGTATTTGCAGCTTTATGATATCCCGAGTGCCGGGTTGTCTACCTTGTTTTTGGATATTTGGTAAACAGATTTGCTTCTTAGCAT
>JAYEHK010000134.1:0-36892 GCA_034659475.1 Bacillota bacterium
TGAACTGACTTACCCGTTTATCATATATGATTTTGATAAGGATTTATTAAAAACATTTGATGAGAATAATTCAATTAAGGAACAAATGAAAAATAGTTCTTCTTTTTTGTTTCCTGTTATTACTAATAACAATACACTTCTTGATTACCAGGTGAATATAGCTAATGGTGTTGTTGAGTATTTTCAACCTGCTGACTTACCAACAGATCTTGGTCAAGACAATGTGCAAATAAAGTCTTTGTCGACAACTATTTATACTATTCTTGAATACAATCAGCTTAAGAAGGAAGACTGCTATCTAGTACAAATGCCTTATGGCCCCTTCGTACTTTTTACTAATATAGATGGTGAAGAA
The DNA here is from genome assembly GCA_034659475.1 of Bacillota bacterium. Lineage (GTDB taxonomy): Bacteria > Bacillota > Syntrophomonadia > Syntrophomonadales > Syntrophomonadaceae > JAYEHK01. The sequence continues at coordinate 356 of JAYEHK010000134.1, forward strand.
TTTAGTATTCCTTTAGAGTTAGCTCTGACTAATTTTAACAACGTAAGCAAAGCCAGTACTGATGAAATAAAAAAAAGACTGCTGAAGATGAAAGAACTTTTTGCAGATCCGCAAACATTTACTCCAACATCTGAAAACGCACCAGCATTTAATGTTTTTAAGATTACTGATGTATGGTATGGTTTATACGAAGAAATAATCAATACCTTTCAGGAATCTAAGTAGTACTCGTATGAATTGGATTAAACCATAAAAACAGATTTGAAAAACTGCGGCCTTGATATTGATACTAGGATGACCATCCTGTTTTTAAACGTACCTCACGTCATCCTTACTGTTTCATTGTATTGCAGTCTATCTTTTTTAACTATGTTTCAATATCTGTGCCGTCCTTAAAGGTAAACACCAACCTACCATCGGAAAATACAGTAACCTTATCCACAATAGCAATCCATAGTTTTTTATCGAATTCCTCAATAAATAACGGTCGTTTTTCTATATCCCGCATAAACGAATCCAGGGTTTTATGCTTTTTACGACGATTTATACGAAGTGTTTCCAGTTCGGCAATTTGCTCCGTAGCTTTTTGATGTCGCTCCATATAGCTGTTGTGCCGTTCATTAAATTCATCCTGATTAACAGCAACACGGACATTTTCATAAATGGATTTTCTCATGAGTTCAGAAACAACATCAATTTCTTGGCGAAGTTTTGCAAGTTCCGCGTCAATCGCCGTGCAGTCACATAAGACTTGCTAGGCAATCCGGCAGTTAGCGAGCAGCTCCTCGCGGTCATCCATTAGTATGTTGAATGCTGTCAGGAACCTCAGTTTAATTTCGTCTTCAGTAAGATGCGGCGTTTGACAGGGCTTGCCGTTTTTATACTTCTCATTGCACCGCCATACCGTACGCCGGTATTTGGTATTTGAACCCCAGACCTTGGAGCCGTAAAAGCCGCCGCATTCGCCGCAAATTATCTTTGCCGAGAAAGGGCTGTGGCAGCTGACTGTCCTGCCGAGTTTTTTGCACCGCTCCAGTTCGGCCTAAACTGCATCGAATTCATCCGGATCAATAATGGCGGGATGGCTGTTCTGCACATAGTATTGGGGAACCTCTCCCTCATTGACTTTGGTGGCTTTGGTAAGGAAATCCACCGTGTTTCTCGCGAAGCGGCTGACTGATTTAGTGATAATTAAACCGATCTAACCGTCCAGCGCATCGCTGACCATCTGTTTAAAACCGTCGCGTTTCTTTGTGTTCGTGGCGCTGATACCTTCATCGGTGTAGACAGCAACAAATTCCCAATCGGCACGCTCCTTAATGTATTTTGTGTAATAGTCCACCTGGGCTTCATAGCTGGTAAGCTATGGGATTGATTCATTCCGCATTCAATAGCAGGATTTTACAATTTTTAATAGAAATATTATACAAAACGCTAGAAAGTGAGAAATTTCATGCTTGGCATTACCAATACATTAGTCCTTACCGGAATTGACGCAGTTCCTGTGAAGGTGGAAGTAGACATTCAGAATGGGCTGCCGGCTTTTGACATCGTCGGGTTGGCATCTGTTTCCATTAAAGAAGCGAGAGAACGTGTACGCTCTGCGGTGAAGAACTCCGGTTTCAAGTTTCCCGGCACACGCATCACCGTTAATCTCGCTCCGGCAGATCTTAAGAAGGAAGGCAGTCATTTTGATCTGGCTATTGCCCTGGGGATTCTTCTGGCAAGTGAACAGGTAGAGACCCGTATGAATCTATCTCATTTTTATCTGGCCGGTGAACTGTCCCTCGATGGTTCTGTTCGCGGCGTTCCCGGGATTCTCCCTATGGTGCTGGAACTGGCTGACCACAAAACTGAACCGGTTTTTATTCTTCCCGCAGACAATAAAAATGAAGCAGCACTGGTCAATGAAGTCTCGTCCTACCAACTGGATCACCTCTCGCAACTCTGCAGCTTCGTGCAGGGAGATACACCCCTGACTGTAATAGAATATCTGGATAAAACCGAAGGGGAAGAAAAATCTTTTGTCCCTGATTTTGCAGAGGTCAAGGGACAGGAAAGTGCAAAAAAGGCCCTGCAGATTGCGGCCGCGGGAATGCATAATATTTTGCTTATTGGTCCCCCAGGAGGCGGTAAAACCATGCTGGCCCGCCGCCTTCCTGGCATTCTTCCAGAGATGAACCGGGAAGAGGTTCTGCAAACAACACAGATCTATTCTGTGGCCGGACTCTTATCTGGTTCCCGTCCGCTGGTTCAAGAGCGTCCCTTTCGCACCCCACATAAAAACGCGTCATCTGCAAGCATTATCGGAGGTGGACGAATTCCCCACCCCGGTGAGATCAGCCTGGCCCAAAATGGCGTGCTGTTCCTGGACGAACTGCCGGAATTCAATCGAGATGTCCTGGAGGCCCTGCGCCAGCCACTGGAAGATAAGGTGGTCACGATTGCCCGCGCCAGTGCTACCTGCAGTTATCCCGCGGACTTCTGTATGGTGGCAAGTATGAATCCATGCCCATGCGGGAACTATGGATCTGACCTGGAATGCCGCTGTACCCCCCTGCAGATTCAACGCTATCTGAACCGCATCTCCGGACCGTTGCTGGACCGCATGGATCTTCATGTAGAGGTTCCCCGAGTTAATTACGATCAGCTCCGCGACCGTTCAACGGGTGAAAGTTCGTCAACAATCCGCGAACGAGTAACAACCGCAAGACAGATCCAGGAAAAACGGTTCTCTCGATATAAGATCAGTCTCAACTCCCAGATGCGACCCTCCGATATTAAGAAATTCTGTCAGCTCAATGAGGAATCAGAAGCCCTCTTGAAAACAGCCTTCAACCGACTGAAGATGAGCGCCCGTGCCTACGACAGAATCCTAAAGGTCGCACGAACCATTGCAGACCTGGACCAGGTCCAGGACATCCGCACCGAAGATCTGGCAGAGTCCCTGCAGTATCGGAGTCTGGACCGGAAGTATTGGAATGGGTAAACTTCTCTTACATATAAAAATCAAACCTAGTTTTCAAAGGTACAATGTTTCTTGAACCCATATATTCAACAAATATGCCTACCGAAACAATTAAAAGGACCAGTCTCCAGAACTGGTCCTTTTAACACTAAATAATAGTAATTACACTGCAAAACCCACAAATTATTTTGTTTATAAATCCCTAATGAATATATACCAGACGCATTGCCAGACACGGAAGCACCCTTCGGGTACAAGCGCCGCCCACTAATTTGCCATCAAGCTTACAATACCCTGCAGAAGCCAACAAAAAAGGGAACGAGCTTAATCCTGCTTATTACTCAGCCGCCAGATCCTCATCCGCTGCGCTTCTTTGACAAGGTCATCCCTGAACCGAGGGTCAGCCAATTCGATTAAGAGTTCAGCTCTTCTCCATGTGGACTCTCCTTTGATTTTGGCTTTTCCATATTCGGTTACGATATAATCAACCAGACTTCTGGGAGTGGTAACGATCGCTCCGGGTTCCAGTGTTGGTACGATTCGGGAATGCACATTGCCTTGCTTATCGGTATAGGTACTGGTCAGGCACAGGAAACTCTTTCCACCCTTCGAATTGTTTGCCCCCTCTACAAAATCAACCTGCCCACCGGTACCTGAAATCTGTCTGAATCCCGAGCTTTCTGCACACACCTGACTGAAGAGATCTACCTCCAGGGCATTGTTGATAGAAACTACTTTCTTATTCATACCAATAATCCGTGGATCATTACAGAAGCCTGCCGGATGACTGGCCATCAGTGGATTATTCTCAATAAATTCATAGGTCTCTTTTGTTCCCAGGCAAAAAGTAAAACCTATTTTACCACGGTCGAAGGTCTTGTATTTATTGGTTACCAAGCCCTGATCAAACAGCTTGACCATTGAATTGCAAAACATTTCAGTATGTATTCCGAGATCTTTTATATCAGATTGAGAAAGTAATTCTCCCAGTAGATCCGGCAGGGTTCCGATACCAAGTTGCAGACAGGATCGGTCTTGTATTTCTTCCATCAAAAAATTTGCCATGATCTTATCGTTCTCATCCGGCGTTACTGCAGACGGCAACTCAAATAACGGGGTATTGCTGCCCTCAATAATGTAATCTACATTAGAGATGTGGATAGCGTCTTCCGAACCACCGGGAACCCTTGGAATATTCTGGTTCACCTCCATAATCACTCGAAATGCCTTAAAACAGGCCGAATAGTTCATCGTGTTGGAAGGTCCGAATGAAAAGAAACCATGTTCATCCATAGGACTTACCTGCACAACCGCAGTGAATGGGGGATTCTTATCTGATTCCATCATAACAGTGCTTTCATGAAGGTTACAGGGTAGATAAAACATCAAATTATTATCCGCCATTTTACGATCGATCGCACTGAAGTAATAGTTATTACAGGTAAAATGCTCATGGCTTGGATCAACCATAGCTGTTTGCAGGGGTGGCATCAGACTTGTCGATAGATAAATGAATACATTACGTAGTTCATCTCTTCGTTTTGCCAACTCAATGTCATAATCGATAGGACGTCCTTGAAAAGCACCAAATTGAATGTAATCCCCTGATTGAACGAGCTTAGCAGCATCTGATGCGCTGATCAGTTTCTCCTTATATTGGTCCCAATAGGTCTTTTTCATTGTGATTCCTCCCTAGTGATTTTGCGGTTCAATAAATCTAAATTACTCCGACAAAATGAACAGATAATTCTTGATCTCATTTTTCAAATTTCCCTCTGGCAAAACTTTATAACTTCATTTTTCCAATTGACAGCTTAATAAGTGAATCTCGAGTCAATCAATTGGGAAAATTGAGTTTTTAATTATAATCCAAACAAAATAGGAAATATCTACGCAAGTATTTTACAATAACGGATAAAAATAAGAAAGCTTTTTGTTTCAAATATGAAAATCTCTGCTTTTTCAACGGTTGTGTCGTTCGAACATAATCATAAAATGTATTTTAAAATTATAAAAATTACAAAAATTAAATTTATAACTTTCTGACACTGATTTTAGTGTAAAATAATAATATATTTCAGCGATGTTGCCAGATCCTTTTTGACTGCCATAAATTCTATCATAGGCTGCGGAAATGGGGACAGAGAATGGAATAGCATTACTTCAAAATGCAACAAAAACATTTAAGAAGGGAAGTTGAAGACATTATGGCGGCTAATTTCGCATATTCGAACATCAGAGACTTTAAATTTATTTTACAGGAATGGTTACCTACCGAAGAAATTTTTGCTTACCCACGTTTCAGCGAATACTATTCCAAAGATGATGTAGACGCTATTTTAGAGCCCGTGCGTAAGATGACCAAAGACCTTTTTGAACCCTGTAACGAACAGACCGAAGAACAACCCTGCAAATTTAAAAATGGTAAAGTAAGTACCGCCCCCTTAATCGGGTCCTTGTTTCATAAAGTTCAGGAAGAAGGATGGGGCACAAGTAATATAGACAATAGTGAAGGCGCTATGGTCTTACCAAAAATATTGCATGAAATGGTACTGGAAATGTTTACAGCAGGCAATCCCTCCTTTTTGCCTTATGTTACCCTGACCAATAGTTGTGCAAATTTGATTCAGAACAATGCAGATGAAGATCTGGCAGAAATGTTTGTACCTAAAATGATGGATGGCACCTGGGCCGGTTGTATGACGATGACAGAACCAAGCTGTGGTTCAGATATTGGTGACATCACAGCCAAAGCAACACCTACTGATGATCCCCGTATCTTTAACATAAAGGCCCAGAAGATGTTTATCAGTGGTGGAGATAATGATTTTACTGAAAATATTATTCACCTTATGACCATCAGAGTAGATGGTGCAAAAGCAGGTTTTGGCGGCATCTCAACCATGATTGTTCCAAAATATTGGGTCAATGCAGATGGCACATTGGAAGATAATGACGTTCATCTGACCGGTATTGAGCACAAATTAGGCCAGGCTGGCTCGGTTACCGCATCCCTTAGTTTTGGGGACGAAGGAAAATGCCGTGGATGGCTGGTAGGGGTTAATCCTTTAAACAATGAGGGCAAGGCAGACGGCTTAGGAAGAATATTCCAGATGATGAACGAAGAACGTTACGACACCGGCATGTTTGCACTGGGATGCACCGCTAATGCTGTTTATAATGCACGCGACTATGCCAAGGACAGAATTCAGGGCAGATCATTAATGAATCCCAAAGGCGATCGAATTAATATCATAAATCATGAAGATATCAAGCGTACGCTGCTGAATGGAAAAGCGCATGTTGATGTTATGAGAGCCATGATTTATAAATCATTCTTCGCTTTTGATGTACGTAATAATGACACTGATCCTGAAAAGGTAAGAAAAGCCAACAATCTGATCGAAATCTGCACTCCGATATGTAAGGCTTACAATAGTGATGAGTGCTGGGGCCTTTGTGCTGAAGCACTGGCAGTATATGGCGGCTATGGATTCACAGAAGATTACCCGGTTGCCAAAATCGCCCGCGATTCCAAGATCTATGCCATCTGGGAAGGCACCAATCATATGCAGGCCATGGACCTGGTTACTCATAAATGGAGTTGGGACAAGGGGCGTGCATTCCCTGAATTCATGCAGGAAATAAAAGACTTCTATGAAACCAACAAAAACACCGCAGGGTTTGAAGTTGAATTTGCTCAATTGACTAAGGCAATTAATGATTATGCAGAAATACAGGAAATCATCGGAGGCTACCTGGCGAAGAAAGAAAAAACCTTTGTAGATGTCTATGCTAACCGTATACTCACCGCCACTGCACAGCTATACGGAGGCAGTCTCTTGCTCGAACAGGCTTTACTGGCAGATAAAAAGATCAAAGAACTGGGAACAGATCATCATGATTATTATTTCTACCTGGGTAAAGTTGAATCAGCAAAATATTTCTTGAATAATATTGTTCCTAATGTAGGCGCAGTTGCCGACGTACTCAGAGGTGAAGATCAATCCGTACTACGTGTACCTGTTGAAATCTTTGAATACTAAAAATTACTGAACCTTAAGCTCCGAGATATCTCACCAATAAGATATTTTGGAGCTTTTTTTGCACATCCCAATACTCTCCTACTGCTCCTGCATCCTTGGCTCGCAGCACTGCCTGCTCCCATTAACAAATACCAATTGCTATGCCGTCTGCTAAAGTATTTCTATCTTAAATGTGCTTAATTAGAAAATAGGAACTGAAAACGCTGATGTACGCAGATTACCGCAGATTCACGCTGTTCTTATTTTAATATTTTATACAGCGTTAATCTGCGGCAATCAGCGGCAATCTGCGTTAAAAATCGTTTCCCTCCCCAAACACCAATCCTCTAATTTTCATCAGTGGTTGCCGTGTGCTCATTGAGTATGTCCTCCGGCCATGAGGGGGTTAGTAAGAAAATATAAACCGCCCGGAAATGGGCGGCTAAACAATATCTTATACAAAACAATCAGGAACGAGAATGAACATTGGAAGCCTGCTGACCTTTGGGTCCTGATGTAACATCAAATTCAACCTTCTGCCCTTCTGATAAAGAGACTCCACCCTGTACCTCCGAATGATGAACAAACACGTCATTCCCTTTTTCCGTTTCAATAAATCCAAAACCCTTGGTACCATCGAACCACTTCACTGTTCCAATCACAATGATCTCTCCTTTGTTATTTATTCTCCATTATTGTTCCCGATAAAACAAAGAATTCTCATGTTTTTTTCAATTTGACCTGAGACAGCCACTATAATAGTTTTCTCTACCGTTTCCGGTCCTTTTCCTATTCACACAAGCTAGCTCTTAACCAATGCCAATCCGCCAAGAATTACATGACTGATCGTACTGTTACCTGTCACCAGTGAAACCCCGCGTTTTTCTGTTAGATAATGAACCTGTCCCCCCGCCTCTTCTACCAATAAAGCCCCGGCAGCGACATCCCAGAGACTAAGGTTTAACTCCCAATAGCCATCCAACATTCCACCAGCCACACAGGCCAGATCGTAAGCCGCAGACCCCATCCTCCGAATGCCTCTTACCCTGGTTATAAAATGATTAAAATAAGCTACATTGTTTTCCTTATGGGTCGCACGATCATAAGGAAAACCTGTCGCCAGAACACATTCATTCAAATGTTCCTTCTGACTTATCTGCAGTCTTTTAGCATTTAAAAAGGTACCTTCTCCTTTTACCGCCGTGAACATCTGCCCAAGCACAGGTGCATAGATGACGCCCAGTACAGTCTCCTTGTTCATTTGGAGCGCAACAGATATAACAAAAATCGGCAAACCCTGTGCATAATTCGTAGTGCCATCCAGCGGATCAATCACCCATCGATATTCGGAGTCACTCATTTCTTCGCCTGATTCTTCAGCCAGAATCGCGTGCCCCGGATATTCTCTATGGATGTTTTTTATCAATTGTTCCTCTGACCAACGATCCACCTCCGAGACCAGATCAATACAGCTTGATTTTTGATCAAATTTCAGATCAGCACGGCCCAGGTTGCGCACCTGTTCTTCTCCTATTTCGCGGACCCAATCCATCACGTTTTGCAACAATTTATTCATATTCAGCATCTTTCAAACAGCAAGTCATTTTAAAAAACTCGCCTCCGTGCCCCTTTCCTAACCACAATTAATTCGTATTTAGTTTAGCAATCTTATGCCACCAATACAAATATAGCCTACGGATATTTTATATCCATTATCCTGCGCAGTAGAAAGATAATGCGAAATAAGAAGCGTCAACCAAAAGGGGAACGAATAGACACGGACTACGCGGACCTTTTGGACTTACGCGGACTTTCTTTTTGTTTTAATAAGTTTACAAATGGGGTCTGACCCCAACAATGTTCTATTGGGGACTCTGCGTATCTAGATCATTGGGTGGTAACGCTGCATGAAGGGAGCCAGGCTCCTAACTTATTCGCAATACGTAATGGAAACCAATTATTTTTTCTGAATAAGTTAAGAGCCTAGCACCTTTTTTGCCTTTGGAGTCTGTTTCCGTTCTCACGCTGGTCCGTTCCATGGCAGGGTTTATCCTAGCTTTGGTGAGGGGTTAAGAGTTAGGGGGTTAGACGCTTCGCGTCAAACATTTTCCTCACCCCTCACTCCTAACTCCTTACTCCTTACTGAAATAGTCTGCCGTGTAAGAGGGGGAGATTATATTGACATCCCTTCTGAACCGTTCCAACTTTCCAACTAACCAACTTTATTGCGATAATCTGTCTACTGCGAAGATAAAAAACGTTACTCACCTGTTAATGTTTGTTAAAATATTCTTATAGAATAATAAAAAGGGAGGCAATATCTTGTCGAAGCAATATATCTTGGCCATCGACCAGGGAACTACAGGCAGCACGGTGTTGATTTTTGATAAGGCGGGACAGGTTGTTTCCAGGGCTTATCAGGAATTCACCCAGTACTTCCCACAGCCAGGTTGGGTAGAACATGATCCTATGGAAATCTGGGAAGTTACGTTGTATGTCATTCGCAAAGCTCTGACCCAGGTCGACCTTTCCGGCACAGACCTGGCAGGAATCGGCATTACCAACCAGCGAGAAACCACCGTCGTATGGGATAAAAACACCGGTCTTCCTATTTGCAATGCAATCGTGTGGCAGTGCAGAAGAACCTCCTCACTCTGTGATGAGATGCGGCGTGCCGGACTTGAAAAACAAGTTAGAGAAAGCACCGGCCTGGTCATTGATGCTTACTTTTCAGCCACCAAACTGGCATGGATACTGGAAAACATCCCCGAAGCACGCGCGAAAGCCGATAATGGCGACCTGCTCTTTGGGACCATTGAGACCTGGCTTTTGTGGAATTTAACAGGAGGCAAGGTTCATCTGTCAGACTACTCCAACGCATCTAGAACCATGCTTTATAACATCCACCAGCTTCGATGGGAACCCCAGTTGCTTCGCTATCTGAACATTCCGCCCAACATCCTCCCACAAACCTGCGGATGCAGTGAAATATACGGCGTCACAACCCCCGCGTTGTTTGGCACTGAAATTCCCATCGCAGGAATGGCTGGTGATCAACAGGCTGCGTTGTTCGGGCAGACCTGTTTTCAGCCTGGAGATGCCAAAAGCACCTATGGCACCGGCTGTTTTCTGCTTATGAATACCGGCCAGTCACCAGTTCTTTCTTCACAGGGCTTATTATCAACCATTGCCTGGGGAATTAATGGCGAAATCACCTACGCCCTAGAGGGAAGTATCTTTATTGCCGGGGCAGCCGTTCAATGGTTACGGGATGAATTACAAATCATACAAACCTCCTCTGAATCAGAGCCACTTGCCTTATCCGTAGCAGACAATGGAGGTGTTTATATCGTTCCAGCCTTTGTCGGCCTGGGTGCACCCTACTGGGATATGTATGCAAGAGGAACCATCACCGGTTTGACCAGAGGTACCAGCCGCGGCCATATCGCCCGGGCAGTGCTTGAAGCCATCGCTTATCAGACCAATGATGTTCTGCAGGTCATGTCCACCGACTCCTCCATCATTCTAAATTCATTGAAGGCTGACGGCGGGGCATCTTCCAATAATTTCCTGATGCAATTTCAGTCTGATATTCTGGGCGTTCGTGTTGAACGGCCTATGGTCGTTGATTCAACCGCCACAGGAGCTGCCTATCTGGCAGGCCTGGCTACGAACTTTTAGAAAGACCAAACCTCCTTGGAAGAAATCCGCCGAGTCGACAGGTCCTTTTCGCCTGCCATGGAATTAACGGAACGCATGAAGCTGCTGGGTAGTTGGAAACAGGCTGTTCAATGTACACTTAGCAGTAAAAAAGAGGGATAATAGGAGGGATAATTATGTATGAAGGTTGTTACTGGATGCACGCTGAAGATCTAAGCCATTTTATGATTGATGTATTTCAAGGCCTGCGAGTTCCAGCAGAAGATGCAGCGATTTGTGCTGATATACTCATAACAGCAGATAAATATGGGATTGACTCACACGGTATCGGCCGGCTAAAGCCTATTTATTATGACCGGATTAATGCCGGCATTCAGGAACCCGTGACGCAGTTTGAAATACTTCGCGAAGGGCCTACCACAGCCGTTGTTGACGGGCACAACGGCATGGGACACGTGATTGGAAAACAGTCAATGGATATGGCTATTAAGAAAGCAAAAGATTTGGGCCTGGGTATGGTAACTGTGCGAAACTCAACTCACTACGGGATTGCCGGCTACTATGCGTTAATGGGCATTGAGGCCGGCGTAATCGGGATTACCGGTACGAATGCAAGACCCTCCATCGCACCAACCTTTGGGGTTGAGAATATGCTGGGAACAAATCCCTTAACTATCGGTATGCCAACCGATGAGGCCTTTCCTTTTGTGTTAGATTGCGCGACTTCCGTATCCCAGAGAGGAAAAATAGAGGTATATGATCGTGATGGGAAAGAGGTTCCCCCTGGATGGGTCATCGATCGAAGCGGTCAAACTCGCACAGATACCCATCAAATTCTGAAAGATCTGGTAAGCGGCACCGCTGCGCTCACACCGCTTGGCGGTATAGGAGAAGAGATGGGTGGATACAAAGGATATGGTTATGCAACCGTAGTCGAAGTCCTGTCCGCCGCGTTACAAGGAGGTTCATTTTTAAAAGCGCTCTCCGGGCTTGATTCCAGCGGGCAACACCAGCCATATCATCTGGGACATTTCTTCCTGGCCATTAACATTGAGGCTTTCACCCAACTGGATGCTTTCAAAAAAACAGCAGGTGATATCATGCGTTCCCTGCGAACATCTGAAAAAGCCCCCGGACATGATCGCATCTACACCGCCTGGGAAAAAGAATATCTGACCTGGCAGCAAAGAAAAAATCAGGGAATCCCCCTTAACCTGGCCCTACAAAAACAAATGATCCAAATGCGAAATGAACTTGGTCTCCACCAATACCATTTCCCGTTTGAATCTTAATTGTATCGTCTGGAGGGGTACCAAGGATGTCAAGGTTGAGAACAACCCCGTCCCCTTGACACCCCAACCCTAATTCATATGGTTGAGAATGAAAGTGCTGATGGTTTGGAGAACTTTGCTGTTTTCCGGTGCAAGTTCATTCATCGTCTCGTGGTATAGGCCTTCAAAGACAAATATTTGTTTATCCTGTGAAGCAGCTTTTTCCATCACTTCTTCGCTCCCGTGGTAATCAACGATACCGTCTTCTTTGCCATGAATAATCAGCAATGGCATGGTGAGTTCTGAAGCCCTGGCAAGGCACTCTTCGCCAGCTCGGGTAAACTCCATATACCAGCGGGAACTAACACGATCATGCACCAGTGGATCATCAATATAGGCCTGAACAACATCCTTATCATGTGACAACAGCGATGCTTCCAGACCGGTTACCATCCCCATTTTGGGTAACAGAACAGATAACACGCTGGCCATCTTTTTCTTAAACGCCGATATAGGGACAGCGGGAATGATTCCTGCCGAAGATAGGATTAATGTATCAAACCCACCCGGATAACTTAACGCATATTGAAATGCAATGACTCCTCCCATGCTGTGACCAAGCAAACAAATTGGAAGAGCTGGTCCTTCTTCCTGACGGACAAAATCAAACAACCTCTTAAGATCCACAACATACTCACTAAAATGGTTAATGTGTCCTTTTGGTCCACCTGACCGACCATGTCCTCGATGATCAATCGCATAAAAAGATAACCCCTGCCCCTGCATGGTTTTAATAAGCGGTTGATACCGTTCACAGTGTTCCCCTAATCCATGCGCGATCACAACAATTCCTCTGACAGATTCTGCTTTCCAGCACTTGCAATAGAGATTTACTCCACCATGGCCAGATAGACTGGTTATTTTTTCTTCATAGCCGTTCACAGGACCGCCTCCCCTATTTATTTGAAGTGTTATCACCCAGCCAACGATCATGGTATTCCCCATACATTTCCCGGCTTTTCTCCATAATCAAAGGCCAGGGAACATCTGCATGATAGCCAAACTCCTCCAGATATTCAATGTAAGGTTTCCCTTCATTATCATATTGAGGCAGTATCGCATCCTCGGTCCCGTCAAATTCCACTATGGGCACATTAATCTTTTTGCATATTGCTGCGTCAAAGGTTGCAGCGGCTTTTATCCATCTTCCGTTCAGATACAGGTGGTTGTACGCATGCGGAAAGAAAACATTGGTGCCCATGACATCCCAAACCTCACGGGGTGCCTTGTGATTACGAATTGAAACAATAATTAACCGGCTTGGAATTCCAGCCGCACGAGCAAGTGCCGTAAAAAGCACTGCCTTTTGCAAACACCATCCTTCACCACTCTGCAAAATGGCTGAAGCCTTATATGCTTCAAGGTTACCGGTAGTGGCATACATATTGTAATGACATTTGTCACGCACAAAATAAAAGATTTTCATAGCCTTTTGTTCTGGCGATAAATCGGTTAAATCCAACCGCTTCATGACATCTAAAACAGTTGGATGATCAATGTCCATGTTGCAAGTTTTCTCAAGATAGAGCGCTAAATCTTCCATATCAAACCTCCAATTGCCTGTTTTAACCTTATGTTTACTTATTTCGCTTTTTTCCCATCATTTCCTGTTATTGAATCAATAAAACGATCCACTATATCCGGATCAAACTGGACCCCTGACATCGCTCTTAGACGAGCAATTGCCTGGGATCTGCCAAAAGCCTTACGATAAGGTCTATCAGTCACCATCGCATCATAGGCATCCATCACAGACCAAACACGCACAATGTATGGAATCTCGTCACCTTCCAAACCTTCTGGATATCCATTGCCATTCCACCATTCATGATGATATAAAACATAATCAGCTAAAGCCTTCAGCCGTTCAGACTCCTGCACAATCCGATAGCCAATCTCGCTGTGACGCTTCATGATTTCCCATTCCTGTTCAGACAGAGCTCCCTCTTTATATAGGATTTCATCCGGAACTCCAATATGTCCAATATCATGGATCAGAGACAACATCTGCAAATCGCCCTTCTGTATTTCATTCAAATCAAAGTGACCGGACACCTGATCAACTAATTCTTCCATCTGTCTTATTTTTTTGTCGCTCATATTATCCATTTGCTTCAGATTACGAACAAAAGCCGCAATTAGGCTCTCACGGCTGGCCTCGCGCTGTTTAAGTTTTCTTCGATACATCGCATCGTCTGCCGATTGAATGATTTCACGGATATCCGTTTGCATACTAACACGTGTTGCTGACCCCACCGACACGCTCAAAGGAATTCCTTCCTTTATTAGGCTAACCTGTTGGCAGGCCTCCTCAATACGCATACAAATTTGTTGCGCAGTTGACTCATCTGTAAAAGGAAGAATAACCATAAATTCATCCCCTCCAGTACGCGTAACAATATCATGTGAGCGAAACTGTTGTTTGATCGTTGCCGCAGCCTTTTTCAACATTTCATCGCCTTTTTCATGCCCCAAACAGTCATTGATGATTTTTAAACCATTCAGATCAGCTACAATAATGCTCAAAGGCAATAGGCGTTCCGCATCCATGCGTTTTACTTCTTCCCAAAAGAACCGGCGATTATATAGACCTGACATCTCATCTCGCAAACTGATCCATTCAAGATGTTTTTGCATCATTTTAAGATCTGTAATATCTGTAACCACTAGAATAGCTCCATCTGTCTTTTTTTCTCGATAAGCAGACACAGACACTTTCCCATAACGCACTTCATTTTTAGAATTTAGCCACGAGGTTTCGTAGGAGTATGATTCCTTTCTTTTTTCGCTTAATAAAAAGGGTTGCTCACTATTCGTCTCATTATTGCCCAGATAATGAATAATCGTCATAGGATTCAAATCCTCTGTATCCAGGATCTGATACATAGCAGCATTCGCGTATTTAATTGTATAATTGCTGGTATCTATTACACAGATCCCTTCACCCGCTGCATCCAGAATATTTTGGTATAGGTCTTTCACGATTGTGCCTCCTCTATTTGGGCCAAGCAGTTCATTTTGTTATTATTCTATTCATATTTTACTTCCTGTTTATCTTTTAACAGCCGCAGATTATCGAATAACTCCGCTACAGTAATCGTTCCAACGCCACCCGGTACAGCACTGGCCTTTTCCGCTTTGTTTTTTGCCTTTTCGCTGACATCCCCGCGCATCTTGCCGTTTTCCTCAAAATTGGTACCGACATCAATAACAATACTATCCTCACGCACCATATCATCGGTAATCAGATCAATTTTTCCGGCAGCTGCCACAACGATATCCGCTCGCCGAGTTTCCTGTGCAAGGTCTCTGGTTCGACTGTGACAGAGGGTAACGGTCGCGTCTTTATCCATCATCATCAATGCCAAAGGAGTTCCCACTATGGTACTACGGCCCACAACTGTAACCTGCTTGCCTTTTAGTTCAATCCCATTTGCATCCAATAATCGCATAACTGCTTTCGGCGTACACGGCTTGATATCACCCTTTCGGCTTACGAGCTGTCCCAAATTGGCGTTATGAATCCCTTCCACGTCCTTGGCAGGGTCCATCATTTGCAAAATCTTGTCCTGCTGCAATTGAGCAGGCAGTGGTGTTTGAATCATAATACCCGTTATCTCTGCATTATTATTAAGTTCCGTAATCTTACCTAATACGGTATCTTCAGTACTGTTCTCATCCATCTTAATCAACCTGACCTGAATCCCCACTTCAGCACCAAACTTCACGATGCCATTGACATAAGATACAGACGCAGGGTCTTCCCCAACCTGCAGTACGGCCAATGCCATAACCTTTTCAGCCGCCGCTTTTTGCACCGTTTCCTTAATCTGTCCCCGCACTTCTTTTCCGTATATTAACACCTAATAGCCTCCTCATATTATTGTTTTTCTAAGGTAAATTAATTAACAAATAGATTTTGAATAGACGCTGATTTCGCTGATTATTATGATTTACGCTGATAGCTTTTTAATAAGACACATCATCATTGGTTGAGTATACCCTGCGGTCATGGTAGTTAGTCAGATAATAGACTTTAAATCCTAAATCATAAAAAAATCAATGAAATCAGCGTCTATTCAAAATCTATCGTCTAATCAAAATGCTGCTTCAATATGATTGATCTCAGGGGTTTGTCCCTGCAGCAGAATGGCAATCACGTCAAATCGTATCTCTTTATACCTTTCCCCCTGTTCAGCCAAGTATGTAAGCGCGGTTCGGCGAATGTGCTGCATCTTCGTTCTTGTAATCGCTTCTTCGGGCGTTCCAAATCGCGTACTGCGGCGTGTTTTCACCTCTACGAAAACGATGGTCTTCCCGTCGGAACATATGATATCAATTTCTCCCTCTTTACTGCGATAATTGCGAACGATAATCTTATAACCCTTTGACAAAAGATAATTGACCGCAAGCTCTTCTCCATATTTACCCGTTTGCTGTTTCATACCTTTCTCCCTGGATACTGCTTATCCATGTTGTAAATGTAAGCCAGGATTTCTGCCACCACACTATATAGTTCGGGGGGAATCTCCTCATACAAATCAAGCGCCATGAGGTAATCAACCATTTCTTTATCTTCATGCACATGTACCCCATGTTCACGCGCAACCTCCTCAATCCGCTCGGCCAGTAACCCTTTTCCTTTCGCGACTAGGACAGGCGCGTCTTGTTTTTCAGAGTCATAACGCAAAGCAACCGCCCTATTCTGTTTTTCAATGAGATCTTTCTTATCCAACTCTGCCCCTCCTATATTCGCACATCAATGCCCAGGGTTTGAACCGGACGTTCCTGAACCATCTGCGGTTTAATGGAAAACTCCTGCTCCGTCGAACTAACCCTCACTCCTAAATTCTGCACCCTATACCCCATGTTTTCAAGATTCTTGATCAGCCCTCCCAGGTTATTTTCAATATGTGCACAAACATTTTCATTCTGTGTCACACCCTGTAATTGCAAATTCCCTTCTCGGGTCCACAAAACATGAAAAAGAACAACCCCCAGTTGTTTGGTATGCAGCGATACAACCACTCTGAGCTGGTCGACATCTGCCATCCCCCGACCTCGTCCATCGTGATTGATACTTAACTCACATAGCTGATAACCGTCTTCCATTTTTACGGGAAAAGAAAAATAATATACACCATTATTAAACATCTCCCCTGGACGAGAAAGGTAGTTACACAAACGTTGACCCGATGCTTCCTTTTCCGCTCCTTCCACACGCTGAAGAAGTTCCTGCAACACCGGACTCTTATTCTCTTTTACCTGTTCCGCTGTCAAATCTTTCACCATCTGCAAAGCACGAATCACCTCGGGTTCAGAGGTCGGCCAGTTTTTGAGAGTCGTTTTCAGAGCCTCGCTTTTATCCGGTGATTCCATTAACACCGTCTCCTGAAGCACGCGCAGCATGTTAAGTATAGATTGCTTTGGACTGTCCTGCACAATCAGATTTTCTAACCCTTCAATAATAGGCAATAGCTTTGTACTCACGATAGCACTGCTCAACGGGCTCTGTTTTCCTGCAGATAATGCATTGTCTGCCACCCCCGGTGCATCTATTGGCGTTCGCCCTCCGGCAGCCTCTAAAAGAGCAGCCATTTGATTGTCTACCCTTCCTCCCTGATTCACAGACATCAATTCACCTGGAATAGTTAGCGTCGTCCCTCTTGCATTTGCAGCGGTTATATTCGCAGATTGATTCATTTCCCCTGCCACAGAAAGATTTGAAAGATTTATCTGTCCGCGCCCATCAGAAGGAATAACATTGCCTGGCATTCCCATCTGTCCGCTGGAAGACTGTATGTTGGAAGGCTGTGCGCTAGAAGACTGTCCACTGGAAAACACGGTCACCAAATTTCGCAACAGGGACGCGAGTTCGGTTTTGTTTCCACCGTCACCAACAAACTGGGCCAGGGCTAACATTTCCGGCTTATTAACGATCCCTCTGGATAACGCAAAGGTAGCAATGGACACATTTCGTGCATCTGTATTGCCCAGCATATTTACCATTCGACTCAGTTGTTTCATGTTCTCCTGATTTACCGGAAGATTATACTGCAGAAGTGTACGTGCCAGAAGGACAGACTCTGTCGTCGGAGATATTCCCATATTTTTAAGGTTCACCGCGATATTCGCGTTCTCATATTCCCCCATCATCCCAGGATTTACTACCTTCAGATAGGTCCTGCCATCTTTGAATTCGTCGACCATCAGCATGAGCTGCTGACCAGATTTCACGATCACCTCGGTGGCTGCTTCAATAAGTTTTCCTTTAATAAAAAGCAAAACTATCCCATCATCACGGACACCCTGAACCTGTCCCTTCAGCACCTCGCCCTTGTTCAGCGAAATACCAGTATCACCTGGCGTACTGATATTCAGAGTTACTTTATTATTCAAAGAGACCTGGTTGAAATCCATCATAACCTCCTGAAAGCGAACGCACGGGTTCAAATGTCCTACGGTGGATTTTGCAGGGGCCTTTGGCCCGCAATGCCTGCAGATGTTCCCGGGTTCCATAGCCCTTGTTCCTGGCGAAGCCATATCCTGGAAACATTGTATCATACGCTTCCATCAAATGATCCCGCTCTACCTTGGCAATGATGGAGGCACTGGCAATCGATACACTCCGCTGATCCCCTTTGATTAGAGGATACTGCCTAATATCTATATCGGGAATTTGCACCGCATCAATCAACAAGAAATCAGGCAATGGAAATAATGCCATAGCAGCAGCATGCATTGCCTTACGCGTTGCCTCCAGTATATTGACCCGGTCAACTTCTGCAGGAGAGATATGTACAACCGTCCATTCCAGCGCTTCCCTTTTAATTTCGGCCGCCAGACGAAGTCGCTTTTTCTCACTGACCAATTTAGAATCATTCACCCCGGCAAGTAAAAAATCCTTTGGTAAAATAACTGCTGCCACGGTAACCGGACCAGCTATCGGCCCTCTTCCCACTTCATCAAGGCCGGCAATACGCTTATAACCATTGTCATACGCCTGATATTCAAAATCCTTCATATTCTCGATACGAAGTTGTTCGTCGACCTGCTTTGTATTTGATTTCAATATATCGTCTCCCGAAGCATTATTTTAATCGGCTAGAAGCCGTATATCCTACACTTTCTCCTTGTGCAACGGCCTCACGAAATCCTCTGACTTCAGATGCATCACCGATTACGAATAGTTGTCCAGAAAAATTGTGCAATTGATCAAGGATTTCATTTTTCGGTTCAAATCCAGTGGCCCACACCACGTGATCGGCCTTAATAAACTCTTCCTGCCCATCCGGAAAAGCAACGCGCACAGAATCAGGCAATATTTCCAGCACCCGTGCACCCACCATTTTGGTAACACCGGCAGCATCCAGACGATTTATCAGCGCCCGGCGGTTCTTGCGTTCCATATCTGCCGCCAAATGGTTGGCTTTTTCCACAATGGTAATATTTTTATCGTACAGCATCAGGTAATCAGCCTCTTCACATCCGGTACTCCCCCCACCAATGATCACAATCTGCTGGCCTGAAAGTTCAATCGCCCCACTCAATACGTCAATCCCTTCCACACATAATTCCCTTTCACTTCCTTTGATCGGAGCTCTGAAAGGTTGGGATCCAACAGCAATCACCAGTACATCGGCAGCATTTATTTGTATGTCCTCGGGGTGAAAGGTACAGTTTAAACAGACGTCCACACCTGCTTCATACACCTGTCTCACCAGATAATCGCGCCAGCCTAAAATGCGAGTCTTGTCAGAGGGAACTCCTGCAACGTTCATGAATCCCCCCAATTGATCCTGTTCTTCATATAGACTAACCTTATAGCCATTTTTTCGCAGAGAAATCGCTGCATGCAATCCTGCCGGTCCCCCACCCACAACGATGGCCTGCTCGTCCTTTATAACAGATGACGAAGGGTGTTGAAATATTTCCTGCCCGGCATAAGGATTCACTGCACATCTTAGCTGTACTCCCTTGAAGTTCATACCAATACAGGTATTGCATCGTATACACGGACGAACCTCCTGTAAATCACCTTTTCTTACTTTGTTGGGCCAATCCGGGTCAGCAATGAGATTTCGCCCTATAAAAACAAAATCAGCCTTTCCCGAAGCAATCACTTCATCTGCAGCCGCAGGATGAATCATCATCCCGCCGCTAATGACAGGAATAGAAACGGCCTCTTTTACAGCCTGGGCCATATACACCCTCCAGCCTTCTTCATAACAAGCCGGTTCAATGCTCGTCAAACCGGATTCATAGGTTCCGCAGGAGCAATGCAGGATATGAATACCGGCTGATTCCAAGTGCTTGCTAATCTCCACACTTTCATTCAGTGAAAGTCCTCCGGGAACAAAATCATCCATATTTAAACGTACCGAAATCAAGATTCTCGGCAGCTTTTTGTGAATGCCCTGGATGATTTCCAATAAAAACCGCATGCGATTTTCCAGCGAACCCCCATATTGGTCATTCCGCTGGTTACTATGCGGAGATAAAAACTGATTAATCAGATACCCGTGGGCCGCATGTATTTCCACTCCGTCAAAACCAGCCTGTGCAGCAATACAAGCTGACAGGATATATTTTTGGACCAGTTCCTGAATTTCCTTAATCTCCAATGCCCTTGGCGTTACCTTCATCATCGGGCATGGAATCGCTGATGGAGCAACAGCTTCCCCTCCGGCAAGGAATAAATTCGTTTGCCTGCCGGGGTGAAACAGCTGAATAAATGCACGGGCGCCATGAATTTTGATCCGATCCACCAGATTAAACAACCCCGTTAGATACTTGGCATGATCAATACTCACCTGCCCCGGTCCACGGTTTCCATTCACCGTGTCAACACAGGCAGCTTCAACAAACACAGTTCCTGCTCCTCCACGCGCCCGAGCTTCGTAATACTGAATCATCTGCTCGGTAATCTCACCATTTAACCCACCTAAATTAACCGCCATCGGGGCCATCACAATCCGGTTTCGAACCTCCAGATGACCAATCTTTCCAGGCGAAAAAAGAGCTGTATACATTGTTATCTCCGTCTCCCATCCTCATTTGGATAATTACTGCTATTATAGCATACAGCCTTATGAAGAGATACGTGGGACACAGAGGGATGTTTTTGGTGTGTCATTTTTTGAAAAACAATTTGATTAGTAAAAAAACAGGTTGAGTATAAGCGAAATTATTAGTTGGACAGTTGGTTAGTTGGACAGTTGGTTAGTTGGACAGTTGGTTAGTTGGAAAGTTGGAAAGTTGGAACGTTGAAATGAGTTAGTAAGAAAATAGACGTTGAAATAGACGCGGATAACACGGATTTTTTTGTAAGGGATGAGGGGTGAGGGCAATGCCTGGCGCATAGCGACTGAATCCTAACCCCTAACCCCTAACCCCTAACCAATTTTCATCGGTGGTTGTGGCCTGCGTCCATGGAGGGTTAGTTGCAAAAACCTAAAAGTCCCCCTATGTCCCCTTGACCCCCTCTGTTTATAACTATTTATTATATATAGTATAATTTTAAAGGAATTTGAATAGCTATGTTGAAAAAATAATATCGAGCAGACGATAAGTTAAATATTTACATAAGCAAAAATGTAAGTAACTTCTATTTTTTCGTTGAACTCAACAATTATGAGGAGGAATCTATTTTGAAGAATAAAAAAAACTTGATGATCATAGCGGGCTTTATCTTTGGTGCACTGGCAGCCTACATGACCGTTCTTGGTAATCCCGGTAACATGGGTATATGTGTTGCTTGTTTCTATCGCGATATCGCTGGGGCACTGGGGTTTCACCGTGCAGCCGTGGTGCAGTATCTGCGTCCGGAAATTATGGGACTTTGTCTGGGAGCCTTCCTGTCAGCTGTAGCTTTCAGAGAATTCAAGTCCAAAGGTGGCTCTAATCCACTGGTCAGATTTTTACTGGGGATGTTTGTCATGATCGGTGCACTGGTGTTCCTGGGTTGTCCGGTTCGTGCAGTCATCAGATTAGCAGGCGGTGACCTCAATGCCATTTTAGGTCTGGCAGGCGTTGTCGTAGGTGTAATTATTGGCATCTGGTTTCTCAGACGCGGCTTTAACATGGGAAGAGCCAGTGCAAGTTACGCTGTTACCGGCTATTTGATGCCTGTAATCATGCTCGCTCTTCTGCTTTTTGCCATTTTCCAGCCTGGATTTATCTTGAACAGTGAAAAGGGTCCCGGAGCTGCTCATGCTCCTTTGATCATATCCCTCATCGTCGGTCTTCTCATCGGCGTACTTGCCCAGAGAACCCGCATGTGTTTTGTGGGTGGATGGAGAGATCTCCTTCTGGTAAAAGATACGTATCTATTCAGTGGTATCGCAGCTTTTTTCGTAGGTGCATTGATCATTAATCTCTTAACAGGGGGAATAAATGTTGGTTTTGAAAGTCAGCCCGTAGCTCATACCAGTGCCGTTTGGAACTTCATGGGAATGGTCCTGTGCGGGATTGGCTGCACACTACTCGGAGGATGCCCTCTGCGGCAGACCGTACTGGCAGCGGAAGGCGATACCGATGCAGGGGTTACCATTATGGGACTCATTGCGGGAGCCGCTGTCAGCCATAACTTCATGTTAGCTTCAAGTCCGGCGGGCGCTGGCACCTTTGGCCCGACAGCCGTTATTATCGGCATAATCTTTGTTTGCTGCATAGGCTATTTTATGCATGAAGAAATAGCGTAAGCTGCCTATGATTGAAATTACTCACAAGAAAGGAGAGACAAATGATCTGGCCTGGTAAAAAAAAGAAGCAACAACATAATAAAAATATAAGAGGTCGGGGACTGGTTCTCTTTGATACTGTAGAAGATGCTATCCGTGCTGAAAAGATCTTGCATAAACAACAGCATCAATGTCGTCTGGTTGCTCCACCCCCATCCCGCAGAAGAGGTTGTGATCTTGCCCTGGAGATTAACCTCATCGAACAGGCAATCATTGAAAGACTGCTGTCCGAAAGGGTTCCTTATATTGTGATAAGCCCCTTAACCGGAACAACAGAACTGCTCAACATCATTAAAACCTATAATTATGGAGATTATACCATGGTTAAGGCAGGGAATATGAAAGTTACCTTTGAAAATGCCACCGGCATTATTGTCAATACCTCTGGAGGGGGATGCCCGGACATACCTTACCTTCACCTTGAGCTTGTGGGGCACAGACTGGACCAGATCCCCCGTCCAAAAGAGATCGGTCATACGCTGTGTGCTTTGATGCTGGACCGAGCGGTTGAAGGAGCGCTCGAACTATGGGAAGGAGGCAGAGCCAAATGCTCATAATTGCTGGAATCGTTCCGCTGACTGATCTGCCCCTGGTCACCGGCAAAATCAATCAAAATAATGATCAGCTTGTACTGGACGGGCATTTGCTTCCGGGCGGTCAGGGAACCGCAGCGATGATCAGTGCAGCGCTGGAAATAACCGAATACATGGGTTTGGAAGCGCCTTACACTGTACTCGCCGGCGACACAGGTTCAGGAAAGGGAAGCCGTCTTATCTATCAGTACTTAATCGATCATCTGCATGAACTCCAACCAGAGGTGCTGGCACTCCATTATTGGATGCCTGACCTGGCATTAATGCAGGAGTTATGCAACGTCATCAAGCAATGTAAACAGCACCCGATTATGATTGCTGATGCAGCGTCCATGTATACTGCAAAAGCCTGTGGATTGGCAACCGAGTTCGATCTGTTTACACCGGATAGCTCGGAGATTGCCTTTCTGGCTGACCCGGACGCCCTGCACCCGGCTTATATAAACAAACATCTTTTTCAATCCGATACCGACAGGCATCCTGAACTGATTGAAATGGCCTATAAAAACCAGAGTGCTTCCAGCGTTTTGCTGGTCAAAGGGAAGCAGGATCTGATTGCCGATAAGAATGGCATTATCACCAGCATTGATGGTCCAGATGTTCCCGCCATGGAGTGCATCGGGGGCACTGGTGATAGTATTACAGGCATGTGTGCTGCCCTGGCATATAGCAAAATGCCAATCGAACGGGCTGCAATCACCAGTGCAATCGTGAACAGAATTGCAGGCCAAATGGCCCGTGTGAACCCTGCGAGCGGAATCAAAGAACTGGTTAAACAAATCCCTGCAGCGCTTACACAAACACTACACGAAAAACAAAAGGAGGTATTATGATGTCAATAGAGGTTGATGTAAGAGGACTGTCCTGCCCAATTCCCGTGGTAAAAATCAAAAAGGCAATAGAAAACAACCCCACAGATGAAATCATTGTTCTGCTGGACAGCAACGTGTCCAAAGAAAACGTCACACGACTCGCCGCCGGCAAAGGATATAACACCCAATCCCAGGACACTGGAAACGAATACCGTCTCACCCTTAAACCAGGGTCCAATTAATAAAAAGGAAACAGGATGCAAAACGTTTTTTTTGTTACCTGTTTCCTTTTTTGTTAAATTAACCACCCATCTCCGCAGTCCATCCCCAATGAACACAAGCAACCACTTAGGAAAATAACGTTGAAGGTTAGGTGTAATTTGATGCCAGGGGCTGAAGACTTAAGAACGCTTGGGTCCGGTCTTATGTCTTACGTACGAGTTGGATGAGTGATGCTCTGAATGATTGGGCAGGGAGAGCTAAATTTAATCTTTCTCTTTCGCCTTTACCCCCCTGCGCTAACCTTAAGCCTTCATCCCCGAGAAGTTATTTTCAGATCAACCAAGCACCTTCTGATTCACATACTTAATCGTATCCTTCGGACAGGCCAGAACACACTCGGTGCATTCCAGACACAGGCCTTTATCAATGAAAGGATACTCCTTTGGACTTTCCATAATGATAGCCTCTGCCGGGCAAGCCTTTTTACACTTTCCGCAGCGAACACAGTTTTCCTGATCCACAAAATAGAAATTTCTTGCCCACTTCCCCGTAAAATTCAGAATCGTACCATAGGGACAGAGATATCGATGCCAGAAGGCCGGAACATAAAACAGACTCAGCCCTACCCCTGCAAGCGTCAATATCACCAACACCGGTATTTTCCTGCCAGTTGCGAGCACAAATACCATGGTCATTAGGAAAAGACCCAGCATCACGTTTCGAACCCACTTCTTTTTGGCCCATGCCGGCACCTCTCGTCGGCTAATCCCTAGCTTCTGGTAGATCCTATCCACAACATCCATCGTCGTATTAATCGGGCAAAGCCAGGCACAGTAAAAGCGCCCTAACCATAGCGCACCCACTACCCCCAACAGGAATAGCAGCATCCAAACCTGCTGTTTGCCTTTCATCGCTAAAAATACAAACAGCAGCAGAGCTAGCCCCTGAACAACTCGTCTTAAACGCATTGCCACCAATCCCTCCCTTATCCAATCACCCCGATTTGCAACGTTTCCCTGTTATGCTATGAGAATAGGGCACTTCACACGGAAATGCCCCATAACCCTTCACCTTCTACCCAGATGCCCTTTATTAACAGTATTTACTTTTGTATATAGTGTGTTTGGGTAGTAAGCGACTTATTTTCCCATGAACATGGCAATATCATCATCCACGTTGGTGATTCCACCAATGCCAAAGTTTTTCACCAGAACCTCTGTCACATTAGGAGACAGGAATGCTGGCAGGGTTGGTCCCAGATGAATGTTTTTTACCCCCAGATACAGAAGTGCCAGAAGCACGATAACCGCCTTTTGTTCATACCATGAAATATTGTAGGAGATCGGCAGCTCATTCAGATTCTCCAGACCAAAGGCTTCTTTTAATGCCATAGCAATGAGTACCAGGGAATAGGAATCGTTACACTGACCTGCATCAAGCACTCTAGGAATGCCTCCGATATCGCCCAGATCCAGTTTGTTGTACCGATATTTTGCACAGCCAGCTGTCAAAATAACCGTATCCTGCGGGAGATTCTGGGCAAAATCCGTATAATAGGATCTGCTTTTCATTCTTCCGTCACAGCCTGCCATCACAAAGAAACGCTTGATCGCACCTGATTTGACGGCTTCCACAATCTGATCGGCCAGAGCAATTACTGCTGTATGCCCGAACCCGCCAAAGATTTCACCCTTCTCAATTTCCTGTGGTGGGGCACATTTTTTCGCCATTTCAATGATAAAAGAGAAGTCTTTGGATGCTGATTCCTCTCGGTCTGCAATGTGTTTAATCCCTTCATAGCCGGTTGAACCGGTCGTAAAGATCCGATCTCTATAGCTGTCCCGTGGAGGAATAATACAGTTTGTGGTCATCAAAATGGGTCCGTTAAATTTTTCAAATTCTTCATTCTGCTGCCACCAGGCATTGCCATAGTTGCCGACAAAATGCTTAAACTTTTTAAATACAGGATAGGAATTCGCCGGCAGCATTTCCCCATGTGTATATACATCAACGCCAGTTCCTTCGGTCTGCTGTAAGAGCTCTTCCAGATCTTTCAGGTCATGACACAGGGGGACGGTCTTGGTGTGTCATCCCTGTGTCATGTTAGTCGAGGCTTATTTGGCCCAGGTGGCCTTTGCGGAAGTCCTGGAGAAGATTTTTGCAGGTTTTATCTAGGTCGAGCTTACCACCTTTTAATAGGTGTCCTCGTTTTTTTGCTATTTCTTCAAGCAACTCCAGTGGCGTTTGTTCGGAAGTGGGGGTTAATTTGAATTTGTTTTGCAGTATATCCACATGTTTCTCCTGTAAATTCTTTAATAGATACAATGCAACCTCTTCATCACTGTAGGCATTTTCGCCCACAATATCTAATAGTGCTAGTCTTCGGCCCTGTTCTTCAACCTCTACTTTGGGCCACATTAGACCGGGTGTATCCATGAATTCAATATCTTCTCTCACGCGCACCCATTGCTTGCCGCGGGTTACGCCTGGTTTTGCCCCCGTCTGTGCCATCTTTTTGCCTACCATACAGTTTAGAAACGTTGATTTTCCAATGTTCGGCACACCAACCACCATAACACGAGCCGCACGAGTCCGTCTGCCTCTGGCGATAAGCCTCTCTTCTTCCTCTTTAAAGGCAGTCTTTATCAGTTGGATGACCTCTCGGCTTCCTTTGCCGCTGGTAGAATCAATCAAGGCAACCAAATGGCCTTCGGCACGTAACTGTTTTACATATTCACGGGACGAATCAGGATCAGCCAGATCCATCTTAGTCAGAACAAAAACCACTTTTTTTCTGCCAGCAATTTTCTCCAGGTCATGATTTCGGCATGAAAACGGTGCCCTGGCATCCAACAGCATCGTAACTACATCGACCAGTTTGATATTCTCTTCAATCTCACGCCTGGCCTTTACCATATGACCAGGATACCAGTTAATTGCCACAATACGTACCTCCTTAAATAGAAAACATTATCTACTTGTTAGTAAGAAAATAGGAACGAATAGACGCTGACTACACGGACCTTTAGGACCTTCGCGGACAAATTAGAAAATAGACTTTTAATAGACGCAGAAAACGCGGACTTTATTAATTTATCTCGGGGATGAAGGCTTAAGGTTAGCTCAGTGGGGTAAAGACGATTAGAGAAAAATAAAGATTTACCCTCTCTGCTCAATCACACAGAGCATTACCTATACAGGTCGTACGTAAAACATGAGACCGGACGCAAGCGGTCTTAAACCTTCAGCTCCTGGCATCACATTACAACAAACCCCTTACCTATTTTCATAGGTGATTACGTGTGCCCATTGGGTATGAGGGATAGTGTGAAAAAAGGGAATACCTTTCGGTATCCCCTCCGTTTTCTATGTTTCTTGGATTAGAATCTTCTTTTTTCTTTAACTCTGGCTTTCTTACCAGTTCTTTCACGGAGATAGAACAACCTGGCTCTGCGGACTTTTCCTCTCCGGGTAATTTCAATATGATCAATTTTAGGTGAATTCATCATAAAGGTTCTTTCCACCGCAACCCCAAACGCAATCTTTCTCACTGTAAATGTCTGAGAAATCCCAGTCCCTCTAATCTTCAAAACAGTACCCTGAAAAATCTGAATTCTTTCCCGGGTTCCTTCTACAACCTTAACATGTACTTTTAAGGTATCCCCAGGTCCAAAAGACGGTATATCTTGCTTTATCTGTTCTTCCTCAATGGCTCTAATAATATCGTTCATTACTTCAACCTCCTTCCAACAGGCGTTCATACATCTTAAACGAAATGCAGCGGACCACCTTTATTACAGAACAAACCTATTTTACCACAATGTAAAAACAACCTCAAGAAAAACTATGATTGAAACCAGAATTCACCGAGCAGGCGATCAATAATAATGGAAACTGCACTGCGAACTGAAAGATGATTGTAGTCACTGCTTCCTTCAATCGGTTCCAGAATATAATCGCAGCGATCAAGCAGAGCCTGGGTCATTCCCCATCCGGTTCCAAACAAAATCAGGTACACCTGTTCTTCATCAAAGATCTTTCGCTTTAGGTCCCGATACCGAAGCGTATTATCATTTATCGCTGCATCGGTTGCAACCGTAATCACTTTTTGCCCAGTCTCCTGTTCAATGTTGTGAATGGCATCTTCCAGATCGCTGACCAGTTTTAGCCGACTGAAAGCTTCCTTCCTATCCGGATTATACGTTCCACCATACCCTTCCTGCCAGTAGGATAGAATATCTTTAATTAAGGTCTGTTGCGTAGCTGATGGATGAACGACATAAAACCCTTCCACATCATAACTGCGTGTTGCCCTGGCAATATCATGCAGATCCAGATTAGTAATGGAGGTTGTTATCGTATCCTTCCTTTTATTGCTCATTGGATAATGCAGAAGACCAACAAAAACTCTGGATTTTCTCACGATTATTCCGTCTCCCTGTTAAATAAAATTTCTTCTAATAACTGTCGTTCTTCTTTGTCATATTCGCGGTTCAAAAGCAGATCCGGGCGCTTCAAAAGCGTTCTTAAGAGGCTTTGTTTTTTACGCCATCTGCGGATGTTCTCATGATGCCCTGACACCAGTACATCTGGCACCTTCATTCCTTCCACCTCTGCCGGTCTTGTATAATGCGGATACTCCAGGAGTCCATCTGAAAAAGATTCATCTTCCGAAGACTCATCATGTCCCAGCACCCCTGAAATCAAGCGACTCACTGCATCAACCACAATCATGGCTGGAATCTCTCCACCCGTCAGAACATAATCACCGATTGAAATTTCTTCGTCAACCTGTTGCATGACGCGTTCGTCAATCCCTTCATAATGACCACATAGAAGAACGAGATGTTTTTTGCTGGAAAGCCTCTCTACATCCGTCTGTTTTAAAGCGCGACCCTGGGGGGATAAATACACCAACCAGGCATCTTCCGGTTTGACCGCTGTTATCGCTCTGCCAAGCACATCCGCTTTCATCACCATGCCGACACCACCGCCATAGGGATAATCATCAACTTGTTGGTGACGGCCCAGTGCAAAATCTCTAATGTTGACTGTATTAATTTCCACCAGACCTTTTTCCCGGGCACGCTCGATAATGCTTTCACGAAAAGGCGACTCAAACATCCCCGGGAAAAGCGTCATAATGTCAATTTTCATAGGTTATTACTCCTCAAACCATTATATTATTAGCTGTCCAGAAGCCCTTCCAGGAGTTTTACCCGCATCCATCCCCTGTCCAGATTAACCTCTAAAATAACCTGTTTAATAGCCGGCAACAGGATTTCTCCATATTCAGAAGAACATACCACATATACATCATTAGCACCTGTCTCCATAACATCAATCAGCTTGCCCAGATTTCCTTTTTCTTTATCTATAACATCAAGCCCAATGAGCTGGAAATGATAATACGCCCCTTCAGGAAGCGGCATCAAATTTTCTTCTTGTATACAAAGAAGTGACCCACGATAAGGTTGAGCTTCTTCCTTGCTTTCAATGCCCTTTAGCTTCATTAACAAAAGGCTCTGGTAAAGGTTGCTGGACTCAATCTGATATTCCTTCAGCCCTTTTTTATTATCCACCAGGATACGCTGCATCCCTTTAAAACGCCCCGGAAATTCAGTCAAGATCTCCACCTTCATCGTACCCTTATATCCGTGGGTTCCCACAATTTTCCCCACATTAATCAGGTCTTTTCTCTCCACCGGGCAACCTCCTGTTTCATTCGTTTCCTTATATACACCAATTAGAACAACGCCCTGTTTGAATGTATCAAAAACATTGTCCCCATAAAAGGATAGGGCTAATCACTTAGCCCTATCTCATAATCTCTACAGCTACCCTTTTCCCTTCTTTAGCAGCAGCTGCCTTGCTCAAAGTTCGGATCGATTTAGCAATTTTGCCTTGTTTTCCGATCACTTTTCCCATATCATCAGGTGCAACCCTGAGCTCGAGAATAATGGATCTTTCTCCGTCTACTTCTCTCACTTCAACCTCATCAGGATTGTCCACCAGCGACCGGGCGATTAACTCAACGAGTTCTTTCATTATCTCTCACCCCTTGTACCTTTCCCTATTTACGGGTCTCAGCAAATTTAGCCATGACGCCCTGTTTCTGGAGCAGAGATTTTACTGTATCTGAAGGTTTTGCACCATCAATCAACCATTTCAGTGCCTTCTCTTCATCTAGCTTAACCGTTGCAGGTTGAGTTGTCGGGTCATAATAGCCAATTTCTTCAATAAAACGACCATCTCTGGGTGATCTGGAGTCCGCCACCACAACTCTATAGAAGGGATTTTTCTTTGCTCCCATTCTCTTCATTCGGATCTTTGTTGCCACATTGTCACCTCCTTAATATTGGTTCCCTTATATTAAAACTGAATAACCTAATTACATCGTTCTTCAGCTATAATAAACATACTAATCCCTTAAAAGGGAAACTTCATCCCTGGCATTACCCCGCGTTTGCCCTTTTTCCCGCCCATATCTGATAACTGTTTCATCATCTTACGGGATTCATCAAACTGCTTGAGCAAGCGATTTACTTCCTGTACACGGGTTCCACTCCCCTTAGCAATTCTTTTCTTACGGCTGCCATTGAGGACCGTTGGATCACGCCTTTCCTGCCGGGTCATGGATTGAATAATCGCCTCAACATGGGCAATCTCTTTTTCATCAATTTGCCCCTGCATCCCTTTCATCTGTTTCCCCATCCCGGGTATCATCCCCAGCAGGTCTTCCAGCGGCCCCATTTTACGAACCTGTTGCATCTGATCCAAAAAATCGTCCAGGGTAAACTCCTGTTGACGAATTTTCTTTTCCATTTCGCGAGCTTTTTCCTCATCGAAATTCTCCTGTGCTTTTTCCACCAGGCTCAAAATATCACCCATGCCCAAAATACGTGAAGCCATGCGGTCGGGATAGAAGGTCTCCAGGGCATCCATCTTCTCTCCCATCCCCACCAGTTTGATGGGACATCCCGTAACTGCTTTGACCGACAGCGCTGCTCCACCACGGGTATCCCCATCCAGTTTCGTGAGTACCACCCCGGTCAATCCCAGGTCATGATTAAACCCTTCTGCTACATTAACAGCATCTTGTCCAGTCATCGCATCCACGACCAACAGGATTTCATCCGGTTCAACAACTGCTTTGATTGCTTTCAGTTCATCCATTAACTCTTCATTGATCGCCAGTCTTCCAGCTGTATCAATGATGATAATGTCACGGTTATTGGAATGAGAATACTCCATAGAGGCTTTCGCAATATCCACCGGATTCCCCTGACCCATAGAAAAAACAGGCACTCCTACCTGTTCCCCCAAGACCTGCAACTGCTTAATCGCGGCAGGGCGATAAACATCACCGGCAACCAATAGGGGTCTACGACCCTGTTTAACTAAATTCTGGGCCAGTTTTGCCATAGAGGTTGTTTTCCCTGCACCTTGTAATCCAACTGCCATAATAATCGTGGGCGGTTTGGAAGACATATTCAAACGCGTCTCTGACCCACCCATTAACTGAACCATTTCATCATGAACAATTTTAATGATCTGCTGACCGGGTGTTATACTCTGCAATACATCAATGCCTACTGCTTGTTCGGAAACAGTTTTAACAAAATCTTTTACTACCTTATAATTGACATCAGCCTCCAGCAAGGCTAATCGCACTTCACGCATAGCAAGCTTGACATCTTCTTCAGTAATCTTTCCTTTTCCGCGCAGCTTGCGAAACACATCCTGCAGTCGTTCAGATAATCCTTCAAACGCCATGTTATCTCTCCTTTTCTAAAGCAAGCTGTTGATTTCCTGAAGCAGGTCAATCGCCTGCTGTATCCTATCACCGTCTGTTTCTCCACCTTTAAGAAGGTTTTGAATCTCTGAGAGTCTTTGGTTTGTATCCTGAAACTTATTCACCAAACCCAGTTTTTCTTCGTATTGTTCCAAGACATTCTCAGCCCGACGAACCAGATCATACACCGCTTGCCTGCTAATGTTATACTCATCCCCTATTTCGGAGTAAGATAAATCATTTTCAAAATGTAAGCTCAAAATATTTTGCTGTTTGTCGGTTAATAACGGACCATAAAAATCTTTTAACAAGATAATCCGACTTATTCTTTCCAGCATTACACCGTCTCCTTGTGTAAAGCTAATTTACTTTACCAATTAATTTTACCTGCTGTCTTTATGCCTGTCAAGTCGCTGACCCTTCATTTTGGTGTATTTTCAGAAAAATTTGGCATTTTCTTTGCCATACGCATTTAAATCCTCTACAATAAGTTAATAATAGTAACTGTATTTTCATAAACCAAGACATCATTCTGATTACGCTAGAAACAAGTCATAACGGCAATATTGTTTTAGATTTCTCCAAAAACAAATATAAAAAAAGGAGTCGATAGAATGAGAGAAAAAATAGCATTATTAGCAGATAGTGCATGTGACATCTCTACAGAGATATGCCAAAAAATGAAGATTAATATTATACCGCTCAAGGTAGTTTACCCCGAGGCAAGCTATTTGGACCGCGTAGATATTCAACCGGATGAAGTCTATAGTCGCATGCCTGCAGAGATTCCCACAACCTCCATGCCATCTCTTGATGAAATCAAGACAGCCGTCGATCGCATTAGGGATGAAGGCTTTACACACGTTCTGGCTATTACGCTTTCCTCTAAATTCTCCGGAACTTTTCAGGCCATCAACGTAGTCGCTAATGAAATCGAAGACATGAAGATCAGTACCTTCGATTCGAAAACACTCTCCTATTCAACAGGTTGGATGGTATTAGAAGCCGCCCAGTCTATTGCTGATGGAATGAATATGGAAAAAATTCTTAAAAATCTAGAAGGAATGCGCTCAAAAGTAAACATATATTACGTCCTGGAAACATTGGAGTACCTCCGACGGGGAGGAAGAATCGGTGCAGTCTCTGCAATGTTAGGTGAATTCCTGCACTTTAAACCTATCATTGCGGTAGATGATGAAGGCAAATACTTTATCCACAGCAAAACCAGAGGAAGAAAAAAATCAATTGAAAGACTGATGAATATCGTTGAGCAGAAGTCCCAGGAAAAACCAATTAAATTGGCCGTCTTACAGGGAGGTGCCAAAAAAGAAGGGGAAAAAATGCTAGAACATCTGCGAAAACTCCCCAATATTCAAGAAATTGTTTTTTCCGATATCACCCCCACACTGGGCGTCCATACCGGACCAGGGTTGTTGGGTGTCAGCATCTGCGAAGTATAAACAAGAAAAAAAGCGAAGATCACTAGTGATCTTCGCTTTTTTTCTTATATTATAGAATGAACGCTCCTTGACATCTATTCATAAATGGCAGCTATTTCATCTTTATAGTGTTCGTAAAGCACCCGGTTTTTGACCTTCATCGTAGGCGTAACTTCTCCTCTTTCCTCCATAAATTTCCGGGGAAGAAGTTTAAATTTCTTGATCTGTTCGTAATCATTCAGATATTCATTAATCCGTTTCACTTCCGCTTCAATCAAACCAATCAGGAACGGATTTTTCGTCACTTCTTCTCCCACTTCGATACAAGAAGTAACCCCATGCATATCTGCATAAACCAATCTACGTTCATCCACATAAAACCCTTTTTCCTTCATCATATATAATATCAGATCAAACGCCGGTACGATGAGTGCAGAAACAAATTTGCAATCATGCCCCAAAACCAACACTTGTTCCACAAAGGGACTATTAATAAACTGGGTTTCAATCCGGGCCGGAGCGACTTTTTTGCCCGTGTCTAAAACGATAATATGTTTCTTGCGATCTACAATCTTCAAAAAGCCCTCGTCGTCAAACTCCCCGATATCCCCTGTACAAAACCATCCATCTTCAATAAAAGAAAGCGCTGTCTCCTCTGGATTTTTGTAATATTCTCGAATAATCCCTACACCTTTTACTAATATCTCCCCATCTGATGCAATTTTCCCTTCTACACCAGGCACCATCTTTGACAACCAGCCTATTTTTGTTGCATTAGGATAGCCATGGTTAATACCTGCAGCCGTCTCCGTCAATCCCCATCCATTCAGCAGAGGGAAATTCAGAATCAGGTAATTACGATGCAAATCCGCAGACAGCATCCCTCCGCCCGAATAGGGAATGCTTAAACGACCACCCAGGAACTGGCGCAGTTGACTGTAAACCAGTTCATCCGCCTTCTCAAAATCAGCCTTCAGCTTTTCATCCAACCCAATCGTAGGATCAGCCGTTAAATCAATGGCCCCATTGCTCCCTGTTCGGTGTTCCAGTACCTTTTCCCCAATGCGAACTGCCCATTCAAACAGCCGCTTCCCTTCCGGTGAACTCGTGAAAGCCCCTTTAAACCCTGAATAAATTCGATCCCACAAACGCGGTACCAGTAAAGCCCAGGTCGGTTTCACTGATTGAATATCCTGGATTAAAGTACTGGGCTTCTCTGCATAGCCAATACAGGCTCCCACCGCAATCATCGCTAGATAGGAATTGTTTCTCTCCCAGATATGAGCTAATGGCAAAAGAGAAAAGGCTATATCATTATATGTTGCTCTGTATCCGCCAACAATCATATGTTTTAGACTACGCCCCAGCGCACCAATCAAGTCTTTATGCGTGAACAAACTTCCCTTTAAATCTCCAGTGGTCCCAGATGTATAGGTGAGGCTGCAGGGATCCTCTCCCTTCAGTGCTTCCCACGCCCTGCGATGTACCTGTGGATCGTCGTTCAACAGCTTCTTACCGGCTTCTTTTAATCGTTCCAGTCCCAGAATATGTTCTTCATCCATGGTGAAATCCCGATCGAGCACAATGACTTTCTCCAGCGTAGGCATTTGATCCCATACAGATTTCACTTTTTCAACGATTTCATCATTACCAGCAAAAAGGAAACGCGCTTCACCATGATTAACAATGTAGGCAGTTTCCTCCCTAGCCAGAGAAGGATACACTGTTACCGTTACGCCTCCACTCGTCATAATCGCAAAATCAGCCCATGCCCACCTTTCAGACGTGTTCGCCATCAAGCAAACACGGTCCCCGGATTGAAGACCAAGGCTTAACAAACCACTTCCCATTGTCTCTACAACATCCGCAAATCCATCATAATCAAGGGTTACATAATTCCCATCCACCTTGTACTTTAAGGCAGGTCTCTCTCTAAAATTTTCGACTGTATTGTAAAACATCTGTGGCAACGTTTTAACCTCGGTTAGAAAACGATCAATCAGCATCATTCTCATTTTCATCCCCCTTCGAAAATTGGTTATTATCTCTATCCATACTCATCCCTTCTGAAAAAGCTTCTCCTTTCATTTCATAGTAATTTTGGCATAATATTACTTGTTTTTATTGTAACTCAAATAGCTCGCTAAATTCATAAATAATTGTAATATTTATCATATTTTTCTAATAGAAATCTTCTCATTGTTCAGCATATATCGCCATATTTTGTAGACATTCTTTATGTATTCATTATTATTGGAGATTTAGGCAATTCGTAATGGAATTTTTGTTTTGTAAAACATTACCACATATCGGTATAATCGTAATAGTACACAGAAAGGAGATTCAAATTGAAGTACCGTACCCTTAAGCATTCATTTATTTGTCTCGTGGTTTTGTTCATATTGTTATCAGGAAGACTTAACATGGTTTACGCTATTGACGAAACCTTCCCTGTTGCTGATATTGAAGACTCATTTTCAGAAGTTATTTTTGGCGATGTGTTGTATGATTTTTCCTGTTATCGTTCTCTCTTGCTTGACACAGTAGAGTACCAGGGAATGTATCTCCCTGTTCATGCTGATAATTATCAAGAGGCTGTCGATTATCTCTCCCAGGGTTTCTCATCACCCCTGGCAGAAGCCATAGCCACCTGTTATTTCACCGATTCCACTCCCCCTGGTTATTTTCAAATCAGACCTATGGATTCTATTCCAATCTTAACTCCAGGGGATCGATCCCGCACCTGGATTTACCTTCAAACAAATTCAGATGCTCAGGTATACTGCACATTCAACGATTGTTACGAACCAGGAGATCGTTATCTCTATAGCCTGTCCCTCAAAAAATTCAACTCCCGATGGATTATTCATTCAATCAATCTGTATCAGCTATGACACAGGGGGACGGTCTTGGTGTGTCATTTTTGCAGCAGTCTTGTATTTATCACAAT
>JAYEHK010000135.1:0-11204 GCA_034659475.1 Bacillota bacterium
TCGCAATACGTAATGGAAACTAATTTATTTTCTGAATAAGTTAAGAGCCTAGCACCTTTTTTGCTTTTGGAGTCTGTTTCCGTTCTCACGTGGTCCGTTCCGCGGCAGGGATTAACCTAGCTTTGGTGAGGGGTTAGGGGTTAGGGGTTAAGAGTTAGGGGGTTAGACGCTTCGCGTCAAACATTTTCCTCACCCCTCACCCCTAACTCCTTACTCCTTATTGAAATAGTCTGCCGTGTAAGAGGAGGAAATTATATTGACATCCCTTCTGAACCGTTCCAACTAACCAACTAACCAACTGACCAACTAACCAACTAACCAACTAACCAACTGTCCAACTTTACGTCGCATTATCTCTCTATTACGACGCAAAAAAGCCGGGGACAGAATCTCCGGCTTTTAGCTAAAATAAAATTTAGCTTTAGAAGAAGTATTCGGCTTTCATGTCTACGGCTGAGAAATCAGCTGTGTCAAAGGATTTTTTAATCGCAAAAATATTGGGAACTTCGTTCATCATAAAGAAACGAGCGCTGGCGATTTTGCCTTTGTAGAAGTTTGCATCAAAGTGATCTTCGCCCAGTTCATCAAGTTTCTTTTGAGCGACCATACCCTGATCCAGAATTAACATACCACAATAGACCTGGGACATCGCAAACATGATGCGAGTTGCCCACAGAGGCATGTAGCTGATTTTTCCTTCTTTCATTTTGCCCATGAGCAGCATTAAGATTTCAGAGAATGCGCCGTAAGCCTCTGACAACATTTTTACTTCAGCGGCAAAGTCTTTATCTTCCTTGTGCGTTTCAATAAACTGTCCGATTTCTCCCATCCATTTTCTGAACGGTTTGCCTTTTTCCATGTTGAATTTGCGTCCGACCAGATCCATGGATTGGATATAGGTGGTGCCTTCCCAGATGGAATAGATTTTTACGTCGCGGGCCAGTTGTGCAACGGGATATTCTTCGCTGTAACCATAACCGCCATAACACTGGATGGCTTCACCGCATAGACCCCATGCCATTTCTGTCAGATATGCTTTACATAGGGGGTTATTAACCATAAACATATCGTCATAGGCTTTCTTTTCATCTGGATCAGATGAAGCCAGGGCCATATCTGTGTACCAGTAGGTTTTGTAGAGCAGGGCTCTCATGGCTTCGGTGCAAGCCTTTTGGTGAAGAAGCATGCGCTTTACATCTTCGTGTTCAATGATGGTTACACGGGGACCCTTGGGATCGGTCATTTTATTTCCCTGGACACGCATTTTTGAATAGTCAACGGCGTTCCAGTAAGCTTGACCAGCACAGGCTAAAGCCATCATACCAGTATTAAGACGTGCCTCGTTCATCATCATGAACATCTGGGATAGACCCTGCCCTTTTCCGTCTTCTCCAGGTGCTTTACCAACAATCCATCCGTAACAATCATTGTTTTCTCCATAGGACAGGGTACAGGTAGCGGATCCTTTAAGGCCCATTTTGTGTTCAATGCCCACTGTAGTGACGTCGTTCCAGTCGGTAATGTTTTTGTCTTTGTCGAAACGATATTTGGGGACTGCAAACAGGGAAATACCTGCGGTACCTTCACGCGCTCCTTCGGTTCTGGCGAGTACGAGGTGAACAATGTTATCCCATAGATCGGTGTCACCTGCCGTTATAAAGCACTTGGTTCCTTTGATCTTGAACATGTCAGGGGTATCAGTCGGGTAGGCTTTGGTTGTTACTGCACCAAGGTCAGAACCGGCTCCGGGCTCGGTTAGATTCATGGTGCCGCCCCACTCTGCTGAAAACATTTTTTCCGTGAACATGCCCTTGATTTCTTCGCTGGCATAGGACTCGATAACGTCTGCTGCTGTTCCGCCTGCACCCCAGTACATAACCATACAGGGAGATGCCGAGGTTAGCATTTCATTCTGACAGGCGGAAAACAAACGAGGAGCATGGCCTTCTTCTTTGTAATCAAAAGCGGATGCACCCATGCCTGCTTCGCAGACTGTGTTATAGGCCTGCTTTAATGATTCGGGCAGGAAAACCTTTCCGTCTTTAAACTGTGCGCCAATGGTATCCGCATCTCCATTAGCAGGGGACACTACATCGCGAGCAATTTTGTAGGCTACATCGATGAAGGCATCCAGGTCGTCTACGGAATAATATTCTTTGTACTCGTCGCAAGCCAAAAGTTTTTCCGTATCGAGCCATTCC
This sequence comes from Bacillota bacterium, assembly GCA_034659475.1. Lineage (GTDB taxonomy): Bacteria > Bacillota > Syntrophomonadia > Syntrophomonadales > Syntrophomonadaceae > JAYEHK01. The sequence goes on from JAYEHK010000135.1 coordinate 2,202, forward strand.
TTAACAATAAATTTCATTTCTCGGGTGTCGAATAAATAGTTTGTCGATGGCATAAGAATCCTCCTTAATATATTTAAATTTTTATTCAATTCGTACAATTATTTATTATTAAACTTATTTACTATGTAATAACTTTATAATAGGTTGATTTAATAACGTTGTCAATTCTAATTTGATTTAATAACGTTGTCAATTCTAATTTGATTCCCCTGTGGAAAGTCATATTAGTGAGTTTGAATGTATAAATATTCTTCCAGCAGTCTCCGCATGGGGCAACACTAACTACTCGACGAACGGAAAAAGGGGTACAGGGCAAATTCACGTCCATGTTCAAATGCCCTCTCGCCCCGTCCGTGGGGCTCGCCCCCTTTTTCCGTTCGTCTTCGCAGAGTGTTGCTCCCATGCTCCGCCAACGCTTCCAGAATATTTATACATTCAAACAGAAGTATTGGGGGTTTTTGCAGTGGAATCTAATTTAGATCAGTTTAAGTGCATAAGGGGTCAAGCCTGACCCCCTGATGTTGCAATTTAAGAAGGTAGAATGTTGAAAAGTCATAAAATATTGTTATTGCATGGCAGGGAGATGACTTGGCAAGCCAATACTGGTATTCTGGGCAGAACGCCGAATTTTAGCGAAATATAAAGGTTGCGGTTATTCATAATTAGAGATAAAGTATGTTTATAGCATGGTGCAGTACATGCTTCTTGCCGAGTTTTACTACATGTGAAAGCGGGGGAACCAAATTTGGGGTGAATCCGGTTTATCGGTAGGGCTGCCCTTAGCCCGAATCCGTCAGCTAACCTCGTAGGCATAATGGGGAGGGTAACAAATCAATAAGTGCATACCCTCTTATTTCTAAGACTGTAAACGGTGATTTTTAGAAACAAGGAGGGTTATTTTTGATTAATCAGGAAAATCGGATTACTAAGAGAGAAGTTTCACTTATGAGGGCCGAAGAACTACGCAGCGAAATCGCACAGTATATTCAAATTGAACCTACCATTCAAACCGGTATACGTATGCACCAGCGTACCGAGAATAATCGCCAGCAGCTTTTAGAGTTTTTTCAGGCAACTGAAAAAGACTGGAAAAGCTGGGGCTGGCAGATGAAACATCGCATTAGCAATCCTGACATACTTTCTCATTTCCTGCCTTTTAACGAGTTTGAAATGCAGGCTTTACGTAAGATCAGCGAAAAGGTGAGATGGGCTGTTTCACCCTACTATTTAAGTTTGATCGATTTTAATAATTACTATGAATCTCCGGTGTATAAGCAGGCTGTGCCTAGCATATTGGAACTCCGGGATAAGTCGGGAACTGTTGACCCAATGGGGGAGGAGACGACAAATCCTGCTCCGCTTATTACCCGCAGGTATCCCGATCGTTTGATCATCAATGTTACGAATCAGTGCGGCATGTATTGCAGACATTGTCAGCGGCGCAGAAACTTTGGAGAAATCGATTATCACGCTGCTCGCTCAGATATGGAAGCCGCTGTGCAGTATATTCGTGAGAACCCTGAAATAAGGGATGTCCTTATTACGGGTGGAGATGCATTAATGCTAAGTGATAAAACGATTGATTGGCTCTTAGGTGAACTGGATGCAATCGAACATGTTGAGATTAAGCGTCTCGGGACCCGCGTGCCGGTTACTCTTCCGCAGCGAATCACCTCTGCTTTGTGTGCTGTGCTGAAAAAGCATCCACCTATATATATTAATACCCAGTTCAATGTACCCGAAGAGGTAACTCCTGAAGCTAAAGAGGCTTGTGATCATTTGATTGAGGCTGGGGTTGTGCTGGGAAACCAGGCTGTATTGCTAAAAGGGATCAATGATAATGTACACATTATGAAGAAACTGAACCAGGAACTATTAAAAATAAGAGTTAGACCATACTATATTTTTCACGCCAAGCAGGTAAGAGGAACCTCACACTTTATTTCCTCGGTAGAAAAGGGCCTGGAAATTATGGAAAACCTGCGTGGATTCACATCAGGATTAGCGGTGCCTACGTATATTATTAACGCGCCGGATGGCTATGGGAAGACGCCGGTAAATCCTCGCTATGTTTTAAATTTGACTGATGATGAAGTGATTTTTCGGACCTGGCAAGGCAGACAATTCAACTATCCGAATCATTCTGAAGGATAGGGTTGAATAGAAAAATATAGCTTGAACATGTAATATGTATCAGAAGGTAAACTTTATCCCCATTGCAATTAAGCAATGGGGATTTTATAATTAACACCATAATAAAAAGTAGGGGGAATGCTTTGTGGCGGATTTTGAGTTCTACAGGCTTGATTTTGACGGACAGATTGCAACTGTTACCCTGAATCGGCCTGACCGGATGAACACCATGGGAGCAGGGCCGTGGGAAGAGATCAATCTGGTTCAGGATGCTATTGAGGCAAATCGTGATGTGCGTGTGGTGATCATCAAAGCGGAGGGCCCGAATTTCTCTGTTGGGATTGACCTGAACGATCTGGCAGGTGTAGATGCCCAGTATGTGAATGATAATATCAATCATCTTCAGCGGACATACACTCGCTGGCAGGAAATGAACCCGGTGGTCATTGCTGCAGTCCACGGACTTTGCTATGGGGCAGCTTTTGAAATGCTTTGTGCATGTGATATCCGGGTAGCCAGTGAAGATGCTCATTTTGGGATTCAAGAGGTGCGCTTTGGCTTGAGCCCAGATATGGGGGGGACGCAGCGATTGCCAAGATTGATAGGGACCGGACAGGCGAAACGGTTAATCCTGGCCTGTGAGGAGATTGATGCGAAAGAGGCACGTGAGATTGGCTTTGTGGAAATTGTTGTCCCGCGGGAGGAACTCTACGCTCGGGTTGAAAAATTGGCTCGCCGTATTGTGGACCGGCCTCCATGGGCAGTGCGTTTCGGCAAAAAAGCGATTAATGCTTCCCAGGATAGCAGTATAGCAGGAGGACTTTTATTGGAGCAGATACAATCCATCTTTTGTTGTAATACCCAGGATCAGAAGGAAGCGATAAATGCCTTTTTTGAAAAACGTAAGCCTGTTTTTGAAGAAAAATAATAAAAATACCGGTTAATTGAGTTTTAACAAACTCTGAAAAATAGACTGTTTGAATGATTCAGTGATTAATCAGAAGAGCAATGAAAGTGAATGAGAAGCTCGAACATGTCAACCAACTAAAATAACAAGTTGGACATAAGGACTCATCCGTGTTATTATATCGCTTGTATTCTGAAGTTTATGCAGCCTGTTAAACGGCTGCATTTTCCTTTGGAAAGGATTGTTCATCAAGAATTTTGTGTCAGGGCTATCCTGACTGGGTATAACTGGGGATTGGAAGGTGAAGCAAGGACCTGTCAGGTAATCTGCAGGGTTCGCAGTAATCATGATAAAACAAAAACATAGCTCAACTGACAGACAGGTTGAAAGACTGCTACGGCAGGTAGGAACGGTATATACAGGGGCAAACGGGCGCCGCTTATGGCAGGAGAATCTACGAAGATTGACAAAGATAAAACGGGTTAGTTATCCAGCAACGTTTATGATTAGCCTTTTTATAGCACTTATCTGTCTGACCCAACTCGGTAAGATTGCATGGATTGGTGATAATATGATTGTAACGACTGCGTCTGCTGAAGCAGTCGAGGACATGATAACACCAGAGTCTTTTATTGCGTTACAGGTTGACCGGCAGGAGATTTCAGAGGGCGGATATTCTTTTCTTGCTACGGTAAGTATGTACGATGAAGGGAATAATTCTTCAAAAAAAACAGATGTACTTATAGGATATGTGGAGGACAATACACTTCCTGCCTCCCTCAGATTTAAGGAAGTCAATCGATTCAAGCTCCGAGGGTATCTGGAGAAGCGTGATTCCGTTTTGCGATTCGAACCGTATTTTTCTGTGATCATTGATACAGCAGAAGATTATGATCTCAATCCGTTGCTTTTATTTGCGATTACGGGGCAGGAGCAGGGATTTGTACCGGCGGGACAGGCGGGTGCATTTGAGATAGCAAATAATCCGTTCAATGTGAATCACAGTTTCAGATAGACATTGAAGTCCCTGGGGGATACCCAGGGACTTTTTGTGGTATATAAGAGGCTTTATTTGACAAACGAAGATAGTACAGGAAGGTCAGGTTACCACTGTCGCCATGGGCTTGAAGACATCAGAGTGTATTTAGTAGCCAATTACATTTAGGGAGGAAGAAGAATAAAAAGAAAACTAGTTGTTGTTACATTGATGGTTGCACTACTCCTTTCCTTTGCTATCAGCGGGTGTGGGGACAGCAGCACAGATGGAAAAGAAACCTATAAGGCTGCTTTTATTGGTCCGATAACGGGGCTAATGCAGCGATGGGTTTAGGTCTGCGCATTATCTGCCTACTGTGAAGTTATTGTTTTAACTACCAAAAACCACCCTGCCGTATTTATTGCGGCAGGGTGGTTAGCGTTTTACTTTTTAGAGGGTTTTGGTTTCCTCTGCTGGTTCGACAAAGGTAATAGTTGTGCTGTACCATGTGCCATCCTGCTTGATCAGGAAAGTGTGGTCGCCGGTCTGTTGATCATTGGTTTTAAACCAGAGGGTGCTATCGCTGTTGGCAGTCAATTCTGCAACGGCTGCATCAGGTTTAACCTGGTACATTTTTGTGAAGCTTGATAGATCTAAATCACCGATTGCATACTCCACATACTGATTTCCTTCATTCTCTCCTTTATTGCCGGTTAATACCGCTTTCAACTCCTGGGGTGCGGTCCAATCCAATGTTGCTTCATAAAGGATGCCATTGTTATCCTCAACGTTCAGACAGTTGGAAGCGCTTTCTTTTTGAACGTCAAACCACAATGTGGTGTCAGTATTGGGGGTAAGTATTACAGGGGAGCCATCACCCTGGGTGAGGGTGATTTTTGCAACATGATCTGCATCCAGAGGAATGGTTTCACCCTCTGCTTCGAGTGCGTATTCTTCATAAACCGTTCCCTCATTAACGTTGATTGCGTCGGTTGCTTTAAGTGTGGCTGACAATACTTCGATTTTTTCAACGACTGTTATTTCACAATTTGCTGACATGAAAACGTCATCTTGTGTAGCAGTTGCTGTTATGGTTACGATTCCTGTTTGGTCGTCAGCAGTGGTGATAACACCGTCTTCAACGGCAGCTAATTCTGCGTCATCGGTGGACCAGGATACATTATTGTCGCTGGAACCATCTGCATAATTCACAGTTGCCTTTAGTGTAATCGATTCACCCTGTTCGACGGTGATGCTTTCTTCTGATAATGTAATTGACTTAATGGCTTGTTCTTCAAGAATTCGCTGCATAATCGTTGCCATTTCAGCTCTGGTAATAGCGCTGTTAGGATTAAATTTGCCGCTCGGCGTTCCTTGGATAAAGCCTTCCTGATAAAGAGCCATAATGTAGCCTGCATCTTCGGCGGAAATCATTAATCCGTCTACAAAGGGCATCTTACTGGTATCCACAGGTTCAAGACCGACAGCTTTCGCAATCCAGACAGCTGTTTGGGCTCTGCTTGCCTGTACAGCAGAATGGAAACGGTTAATGTTGACAAAACCCCTTCTTGCAGCTTTGCCGGCTGATTGTCTGGCCCATGCAGGCACTTCGTCTAAATCTTCTTCGTCAATAGCGTCATCACTGTCTGTATCTGTTTGATTGATATCTGCATCTTCTGACTGAACTTCATCCTGTTCTGTTTCTTCATCTTCAGCCAGGCGCATGACCAACGCAATACTTTCAGCCTGGGTAATGGATTTGTCAGGCTGAAAGCTGCCATCGGGGTAACCGTTAAACAAACCTGCAGCGGAAAGTAATCCAATGGACTCACTGGCCCAGTGCTGTTCACAATCTTTGAATTGTAGAGCTGCTCTTTCTTGTTTTAAGGTCTGAACTTTTGCTCTATATTCTTCTTTGAGTTGTTTCTTTACTGTGATCTGTTGTTTGACAATCTGTCTAACAGTCTGTGCCTTCTGGGATGGTTCGACACCCTGCTGCAAAACTTTTTTCTGGTTTTTGGCTGCTTCCTTTGAATGGGCGTTCCCATTCCCCGGGTTGGCCAGCGCACTACCCGAAAAAACCACCAGCAGAAGCAGGGACAACATCAATGACAGGACTTTCTTCATAATCATTTCCTCCTTTGCTATACTTATCTATTAATGCGGAGAAAGTTTATTTTTTTAGGGGTCAGGAAAAATTATTTTTCTTTCCCTGACAAAAAGGTGATGTATCCTCCACTTCGACATTTCATTCATTGGGTTTGTATTTATCTATTCTATTACATTTTGATTCCCTTGCGAAAAGTAATATGCATTGAAACAGGAAGATTTATTGGCTTTTGCAGTGGGATCATTTTTAAGTTACTCAACTTTCCCATTTGATTGACTCAAATATCTCTAGTTTAGCTGTTGTAGTTGTCAACTGGGAAAGTTGAGTAACTTATTTACCCCCTGATGATAACCCAGGCAGAAAAAGCTGTGCGTGGGAGGCGGTGAGGAAAGAATAGAAAGTATGGCCCTTCAGGAAAAGGGAGAAAGCACAAAAGTATGCACATAGATTGTCCTTCCTTTGAGAAAAATGTGGTTAGGTATTGTATGCAGGAAGGAAGAGTGTCTTGTTAAACAATAAAAAACTTATAGGGTCTATCCTAGGTGTTATCGCTATTTTGCTGGTGGCTTTAATGGCTGTTTCTCAGGTGGATGAATCACCGAAACCCATGGGACTACCGGCACAACAGGGAAACATTGAGGTTTCCCCTTATCAAATGGTAAACTTGCAGGAGTTTATTCCTGGCATTGTTGTAGATCTTCGGTATGCAGGTGATAAAAATGTCTATGGAGAAAAGATCTACGAGGATGATACGGCCAGGTTGCGTCTGGGGACAGTCCAAAAGTTAAAAGCGGCCCAGAAGGAGTTTAGGGAGATGGGATACAGGCTCAAAATATGGGATGCATATCGTGCGCCTGATGCTCAATTTAAACTATGGGAAATTATGCCAGACACTCGTTACGTTGTTAACCCGAACACTGGTTTTTCTTATCATTCCCGGGGAGTGGCCGTGGATGTAACACTGGTTGATCAGGCAGGAAATGAGGTGCCGATGCCCAGTGGGTTTGATGACTTTACGGATTTGGCCAACCGTGATTTCAGTGACATTGATGAGATTGGAGCCGCCAATGCCAGATTATTAGAAAAAGTAATGGTCAAACACGGTTTTCTTAGTATCTATTATGAGTGGTGGCATTTCGCTGATTCAGAGAGGGATCAGTATGATGTAGTAGAGCATCCGTGAATACATGTGCTATGATAGAAAAAATATTTTTACTTAAAAGGAGGATCTATGTTAGATTTTAATTTTCAATCCCCGACGAAAATCCTTTTTGGACGCAATAAAATCTTAAAACTAGGGAATGAAATCAAAAAGATTGGAGATAAAATACTCCTTGTTTACGGGGGAGGGAGCATCAAGCGCAGTGGTCTGTATGATCAGGTGATTTCTATTTTGCAGGACCATGAGATCTCCTATCAGGAATTGTCAGGAGTGCAGGCAAATCCACGCATTGAAAGTGTTCGCAAAGGGGTTGCGCTTTGTCAGGAACATAATCTTCAAATGGTTCTAGCGGTTGGCGGAGGCAGTGTCATTGACTGTTCCAAAGCGATTGCGGCAGGGACCTTTTATGAGGGCGATCCGTGGGATTTCTTTATCCGCAGGGCCTCTGTTAAGAAAGCTTTGCCTGTGGCTTCAATATTGACGTTAGCTGCAACGGGATCAGAAATGAATGGTAATGCTGTAATCAGTAACGAGAGTACCCAGGAGAAACTTGGGACGGGGAGTCCGGTATTGACCCCACGTTTTTCAATTCTGGATCCTCAATATACGTTCAGCGTACCAGCCAATCAAACGGCTGCAGGAACTGCTGACATTATGAGTCATGTATTTGAACAATATTTTAGTTCTACATCCGCATTTTTACAGGATCGTATGGCAGAAGGTGTATTAAAAACATGTATTGAAATGGGACCGATAGCTGTCGCTGATCCTGACAACTATGAAGCGAGAGCGAATCTGATGTGGGCGGGTTCTGTTGCCCTGAATGGCCTGCTGGGTACAGGCAAAGCACAGGATTGGGCTACACATGGTATAGAACACGAATTAAGTGCACTCTATGATATGACTCATGGACTGGGGCTAGCCATCTTGACGCCGGTATGGATGGAATATGTCTTATCCGAGGAAACATTGATGAAGTTCTGTGAGTATGCCAATAATGTTTGGGATATTAACGAATCAGATGATTTTGCAACCGCGCGGGGAGGAATCCAAAAGACCGCTGAATTTTTTCAATCTCTTGGACTTGCATCACGGCTTCGGGATGTCGGGGTTGCAGAGAGCAGCCTCGAGATCATGGCATCCAAAGCCACTGCCCGAGGATACTTGGGAAGCTTTAAGTCATTGGATAAAGAGGATGTTTTGCGGATACTTCAACAGGCTTATTAATTAGAAAATAGAATGAGGTTGTCAGCGCCCTTATCTGGAATATGAAACCAGAGGGGGTGCGATTATTTTAGTAGATTTATGCTTATATTAATATAGACCAGAATGGCTGTCATGATTACTGCGCTGAGGCTTAGCATCAGTGCAAAGAGTGTCAGACGGTTGGTATTCAGTTCTGAGATCTTTGCGTTGATGTTGGTAATGATGCGGTTTTCAATTAAATCAAGATGTCTGATGAGATCGGATAGAACTTCAACATAACTATCTTGATGGTTCATCTCTGCTGCCAGTAAACAACTCTGGTATTCTGCTACGTCAACCCGATAGTCGTGAAGATCAACCTGTAATTCTTTCTCCTTCTGAATGTAAGGCGACAATTTCAGATTACCCGTAATAACAAAAACGCAACAAATTAAAATTCCATAACCCAGGTTTGCACCTAAAAGAATGTGTCGTTGAATACGGCACTTTATTTTTCCGTAAGTGTATTG